>NZ_JAHBDB010000043.1:0-42722 GCF_019956105.1 Pseudomonas sp. BF-RE-25 | reverse complement strand
TTCTGAATCACCGCGGTGATTCAGAAACACCGTGTCGATGCCATCGCCAGCAAGCCGGCTCCTACAAGGACGGATCTTCCGTACCGGGTCTTTATTTTTTTCGACTTAAGTTGCCCACTATGTTCAAACGCCTTGCCTGGCTGGCGCTCTGTGTCTGCGCCCCGCTGTCCGCCGCGCCTCACATCGACAATCAACGTTTGCAGCAACTGGCCAACGACCCCTTCTGGATTTCCCTGGGGCATTACGAAACCGCCAAGCTCGGTGGCTGGCGCAGCTATGTCAGCGACAGGAAGTTCTTTCTGGCGCCCGATGGCAACGAACACCCCGACCGCGAACTGGCGGCCACCGTGCAGGCGCTGTACGCCCCGGCCAGTGCCGGCGAAAAACATGCGCAATGCGTCTACCCGGCGCGTACCCGCTGGCTCAAGGCACAACTCAACCTGAGCGATCTGCCGTCGCCGGACTGCGCCGAATTCAAGCAATGGTTCAAGGATGTCTCGCCCCACAGCGCGGTGATGATTTTCCCGGCAGCCTACTTGAACAGTCCGTCATCGATGTTCGGCCACACGCTGCTGCGCATCGATCAGGCGGATGTGCAGAGCGACAAGACGTCATTGCTCAGCTACGCCATCAACTTCGGCGCCTACATCGAAGGTTCGGACAACAGCATTCTCTACGCCTGGAAAGGTTTGATGGGCGGCTACCCGGGCCTGTTTGCGCTGGTGCCGTATCAGGAAAAACTCTCGGAATACCGCAGCCTCGAAAACCGTGACCTGTGGGAATACCGGCTGAACCTGACACAGCAGGAAACCGAGCGCATGGTCGAGCACGTCTGGGAACTCAAGCAGATCCAGTTCGACTATTTCTTCTTCGACGAAAACTGCTCCTATCGCCTGCTGGAACTGCTGCAAGTGGCGCGTCCAAGCCTGCGCCTGACCGAACAATTCCCGCTGACCGCCATCCCCACCGACACGGTCAAAGCGGTGAAAGAAGCCGGCCTGGTGGAGTCCATTCAGTATCGGCCGTCCCGCGAACGCGAACTGCTGAGCCGCGCCGAACCGTTGAATCCTGAAGAGCAGCAATGGGTGCTGAAAGTCAGCGCCGACCAGAAACAGTTGCAGGAACCGGCGTTCAAGGCGCAACCGCGCGAACGTCAGGCGCTGATCATCGACGCGGCTTACCGGCTCGAACGCTACCGCGCCAACGGCCAGGAACGCGACCCGCAGCGGGCTCAGCGCAGTTTTGAATTGCTGCGGGCGATCAACCAGAACCCGGCGCCGGAGCTGGACATCCCGCAACCGGGCTTGCCCGAAGATGGCCATGAATCGCGCACCTGGCAGGCCGGCCTCGGCACCCGGGGCGACAAGGCCTTTGGCGAATATGGCCTGCGCATGGCGTATCACGATCTCAACGACAACTCGGAAAGCTTTCCCCTCGGCGCGCAGATCGAAATCCTGCAGATGAAACTGCGCCAGTACGAAGGCAATCAGTGGCAGTTGCAGCAACTGGATCTGGCGACCATTCGCTCCCTGACGCCGCGCAACGAGCTGCTGCAACCGCTGTCGTGGCAGGTCACCGGCGGCCTGGAGCGGGTGCCGGGCAAACATGACGATGAAACCCTCGTCAGCCATGTCAACGGCGGTGGTGGCGGCACGTGGCAACTGGGCGACGACATGCTTGGTTTTGCCTTGGGCACCGTGCGCGTCGAACACAATAACGACTTCGCCGGTTTCATCGCCCCCGCGGCAGGTTTCAACAGCGGTGTGCTATGGAAGAATCCGCTGGGCAATTTCAGCCTGGAGGCCAAGGGGGATTTCTTCACCAATGGCGAAGTGCGCCGTAGTTTGAGTCTGAACCAGCAGTGGGAATTGTCGCGCAACCTGGGTCTGCGTCTGAGCGCCCAGCGCGAATTCAGCCATCTGGCTACACCCGAGAATGAAGTGATGCTTGAGCTGAAGTGGTATCACTACTGACCTGACACACCACCATCCCTGTGGGAGCGGGCTTGCTCGCGAAGGCGTAGTGTCATTCAACACTGATGGTGACTGACAATACGCCTTCGCGAGCAAGCCCGCTCCCACATTGGATATGCGTTGTTCAACGGATTCATCACAGGCCTTTCACGAAGGTCTCACGAATGCACTTCTAGACTTGAACCATAGGCCGTTGAACGGCCGGGAGTCCGAGATGTGGCGTTGTGTGGGTGTGGTGGGTGTGTTGCTGTTGTGCGCGGGTTGCCAGACGACTCACGAAGACCTGATTGCCAAGGGTTATCCTCCGGCCTTCGCCGATGGTTTCGATGACGGCTGCAGCAGTGGTCGACAGGCTGCCGGGGCGATCACCGGTGAATTTCGCAAGAACGTGCCGCGGTATCTCAAGGACAAGCCATACGCCGAAGGCTGGAGCGATGGTTTCCGCCAATGCCAGGCCATGCGCGAAAGCGAAGACCGCGAGGACTATCGCAGCCATCACTGGGACGAACGTGAAAAAGCCTGGCAACAGCAGAAAGATCAGGACGCCGCCCGTGCGTTTCGCTCGCAATGAGTCGCTGACAGACATCCGCCGAAACTAAAAGCCTGTGACCATGGCCTAAACCCTATAACGGGAGGAAACCATGAGTCGCGCCTTCGTCAATGAAGATAACGCCGCCGCGCAAGTTGATCAGCCCGTCGAACGGCAGGTCAGCACGCAGCCCAATTACGTCACGCCCGCAGGCCTTGCCCAGCTGCAGGCAAAAGTCGCCGGGTTGCAACAATTGCACAATGAACAATCGGCCAAAGGCGAACAGGCCGACAAGCAACGCCTGGTGGACCTTGAGCGGGATTTGCGCTACTTCAATCAGCGCCTGCAAAGCGCTCAGGTCGTGACCGCCGCCAGTTCGACGCAAAAGGTGCAGATCGGCAGCCGCGTGACCTTCGCCGACGAGCACAGCACCGAGCAAACCGTGCAATTGGTCGGTGAAGACCAGGCCGACGCGTCTGCGGGCCTGATCAACTGGGGCTCACCGCTGGGCCGGGCATTGCTTGGGGCGCAACTCGGCGACGAGGTGCTGTGGCAACGCCCGGCCGGCGATCAGACGATCGAAATCATCCGCATCGAACCGGCTTAAACCACGCCTTGGGCGAGCATGGCGTCGGCGACTTTGACGAAACCGGCAATGTTCGCGCCTTTGACGTAGTTGATGCGGCCGTTCTCTTCGCCGTAATGCACACACGCATGGTGGATCGATTGCATGATCCCGTGGAGCTTGCTGTCCACTTCCCCGCCGGTCCACAGCAGACGCATGGCGTTCTGCGACATCTCCAGCCCGCTCACCGCGACACCGCCGGCGTTGGACGCCTTGCCCGGCGCGAACAGAATCCCGGCCTCGATAAACAGGTCCACGGCTTCCAGGGTGGTCGGCATGTTCGCGCCTTCCGCCACGCAGATGCAGCCGTTGCGCAGCAACGTGCGCGCGGCCTCGGCATCCAGTTCGTTTTGAGTGGCGCAGGGCAGCGCGATGTCGCACGCCAGATCCCATGGGCACTGACCCGCACGGAACTCCAGGCCGAAACGCGTGGCCAGTTCGCTGATCCGTCCACGCTTGACGTTTTTCAGCTCCAACAGCGCCAGCCACTGTTCTTCGGTCAAACCCGCCTCGCAGTACAGCGTGCCTTCGGAGTCCGAGAGCGAAATCACCTTGCCGCCCAGGTCCATGACCTTGCGCGCCGCGTACTGCGCAACGTTGCCGGAACCCGAGATGGCTACGCGCTTGCCTTCGACGGCTTCACCGCTGCGCTTGAGCATTTCCTCGGCGAAGTACACGCAGCCGAAACCGGTGGCTTCCGGACGAATCAGGCTGCCGCCATAGCTCGGGCCTTTGCCGGTCAGCACGCTGGTGAACTGGTTGCTCAGGCGCTTGTACTGACCGAACAGGAAACCGATCTCGCGGGCACCCACGCCGATGTCGCCGGCCGGCACGTCAACGTCTGCACCGATGTGGCGGTACAACTCGCTCATGAAGGCCTGGCAGAAGCGCATGACTTCCGCGTCGCTTTTGCCTTTCGGGTCGAAGTCCGAGCCACCCTTGCCACCGCCCATGGGCAACGAGGTCAGGGAGTTTTTGAAGGTTTGCTCGAAGGCGAGGAATTTCAGTACGCCGAGGTTCACCGAAGGATGGAAACGCAAGCCGCCCTTGTACGGACCGATCGCACTGTTCATCTGGATGCGGAAACCGCGATTGACCTGCACCTTGCCGTGATCGTCGACCCAGGAAACACGGAACACAATCGCCCGCTCCGGCTCGCAGATCCGCTCCAGAATGCCGGAGGTCAGATAATGCGGATTGGCTTCGAGAAACGGCCACAGACTGCGCAGGACCTCTTCGACGGCCTGGTGGAATTCAGGTTGGTCCGGGTCGCGTTTTTTCAGTCGGGCAAGGAAGGTTTCGACGGATTCGATCATGGAAAAGTCTCGGCAAATTTATTGTCGTTGGAAGAGATTGGGCCGGACTTTAGCAAACGGAGTGCGCACAGCAATAGAGCAAAATGTCGCGTTTATGAAATTAAATGGTGCGCAGGATATAAATAAACTCCATTTTCAGGCTGATTTCGCACCTAAAAAGGGATTCGCAATCTGGGTTTTGCACCATTAGCTACACCGCTATCGCGAGCAGGCTCACTCCTACAATTTGATGTGCATTCCCCCTGTGGGAGCGAGCCTGCTCGCGATGAATTCGCCACGGTGCCACTGAAAAAACCCATAAAAAAAACGGAGCCCGAAGGCTCCGTTTTTTCATGCAACCAACCCGAAATCAGGCCAGTTTCTTGTGCCGTACACGATGCGGCTGGGAAGCCGCTTCGCCGAGGCGTTTCTTGCGATCGGCTTCGTACTCGGTGTAGTTACCTTCGAAGAACACTGCTTGCGAATCGTCTTCGTACGCCAGGATGTGCGTCGCGACGCGGTCAAGGAACCACCGATCGTGAGAGATCACAATGGCGGCGCCCGGGAAGTCCAGCAGGGCTTCTTCCAGGGAACGCAGGGTTTCAACGTCGAGGTCGTTGGACGGTTCGTCGAGCAGCAGGACGTTGCCGCCCTCTTTCAGGGTCAGGGCCAGGTGCAAGCGACCGCGCTCACCACCGGACAGATCCTTGACGAACTTCTGCTGATCGCCGCCCTTGAAGTTGAAGCGACCGACGTAGGTACGCGACGGGATCTCGTAGTTGCCGATGCGGATCTGATCCGAACCGTCGGAGATTTGCTGGAACACAGTCTTGCTGCCGTCCAGGTCTTCGCGGCTCTGATCGACGCAGGCCAGTTGCACGGTTTCGCCGACTTCGATGCTGCCCGAATCCGGTTGTTCCTTGCCCATCAGCATGCGGAACAGCGTCGACTTACCGGCACCGTTACCGCCGATCACGCCAACGATGGCGCCTTTAGGCATGGAGAACGACAGGTTGTCGATCAGCACGCGATCGCCATAGCCCTTGGAAACGTTCTTGAACTCGATGACCTTGTCACCCAGGCGCGGACCGGCCGGGATGTAGATCTCGTTGGTTTCCGAACGCTTCTGGAATTCCTGCGATTGCATTTCTTCGAAGCGTTGCAGACGTGCCTTGGATTTGGACTGGCGGGCCTTGGCGCCTTTGCGCACCCACTCCAGTTCTTCCTTCATGGCTTTTTCGTGGGCCGACTGCTGCTTGGATTCGGCAGCGAGACGATCGGACTTGGCTTCAAGCCAACCCGAATAGTTGCCCTCGTACGGGATACCGGCGCCGCGGTCGAGCTCGAGGATCCAGCCAGCAACGTTGTCCAGGAAGTAACGGTCGTGCGTGATCGCAACGACAGTGCCCGGGAAGTCGTGGAGGAAGTGTTCCAGCCAGGCGACGGAATCGGCGTCCAGGTGGTTGGTCGGTTCGTCGAGCAGCAGCATGTCGGGGGCGGACAGCAGCAGGCGGCACAGGGCCACACGACGTTTTTCACCACCGGAAAGGAATTCGACCTTGGCGTCCCAGGCCGGCAGGCGCAGCGCATCGGCGGCGACTTCCAGTTGGCGATCCAGGTTGTGACCGTCGCTGGCTTGCAGGATGGCTTCGAGCTTGGCCTGTTCGGCGGCCAGTTTGTCGAAGTCGGCATCTTCATCAGCGTAAGCCGCGTAGACCTCGTCCAGGCGTGCCTGGGCGTTCTTGATCACGCTGACCGCTTCCTCGACCACTTCACGCACGGTCTTGGTCGGGTCCAGGATCGGTTCCTGTGGCAGGTAACCGATGTTCAACTCCGGCATCGGACGGGCTTCGCCCTCGAACTCGGTGTCGACGCCGGCCATGATTTTCAGCAGCGTGGATTTACCCGAACCGTTGAGGCCGAGCACGCCGATCTTGGCGCCGGGGAAGAAGGACAGCGAAATGTTTTTCAGGATTTCCCGCTTCGGCGGAACAACTTTGCCCAGCCGATGCATGGTGAAGACGTATTGAGCCATGGAGAACCTTGGGTCAGTGACAGATGAATGATTGGAGCGCAGGCGATGCCCGGCCAGGCCGTGCGCGTCGACGACTGATAGGTATCAATGCTGCGCGCTGAAAAAACCTGATTCTAGGAGCTGGAACGCTCCCGCGTAACCGGCAAAGCTACCTTATTGACAGAAGGCAGTCCAGCCGGGAGGGTCTGGCACTTTGCCACAACTCAAGGCATGCTAGCCGCCCTCCGGGCGTCCGGCTTATAGTGCACGTCGCGCCAGTCCAGCTAAACCGCAGGATTACAGTTTGTCTAATGTCACTCCGCCCTTGACCACCCGTGCACCGACTGCTGTGTCCGGTTCCCCCCTGCGCGGAACATTAAAGGGCGCGCTGGCGACACTCGTGCTTTTGCTGCTCGCGCTGCTGTTCTGGCAACTGCTGGATCAGATGCGCGAAACCCAGAAAAACCAGCGCCAATACACCATCGACTACACCGCCGATCTGGCTGCGCAAGTCAGCCTGAACATGTCGCTCAATGCGCAGATCGCCCTCAACCTGCTACCGATCGTCGAACAGCCGCAAAGCGCCGACGAACAGCAGGAGCTGCTGCGCAAGCTGCAAAAGTCCTTGCCCGACCTGCGCAGCCTCGCGTTGTTGAGCCCCTCAGGGAAAGTCATCAGCGACACCACCGCCGACAGCGAGGACGCCGACTACCTCGTCGAGCTGGTACGCCGCAGCCGTACCCAGGCACATTATTTCAGCAACGCCGATAACGGTTCGGTGGTGCACCTGTTGCTGCATCAAGCCAGCGGCAGCTCTCGGGGCTATTGGGTCCTGCGCCTGACGCCAAGCTTTTTCTCGTCACTGACCAAACCAGGCGAGGCCGGGATCCGCCCATTGTGGCTGGTGGAAAACCGCGTCAATCACCAGGTCATCAGCCGCGATGATTCACAGCCCTTGGCCAAGCCGAGCGAGCTGACCGCAAATGATGTGGCCAACAGCGTGCTGACGGTTCCCCTGACCGGCAGCGACTGGCAACTGCGCGGGTTGTTCGACCGGCAACGTGTGATCGAAGAACTGCTGCCGGCATTTATCGGTAAATGCCTGCTGGGGCTGGCGCTCTCTCTGCTGCCGCTGATCGCCCTGTTGAACATACGCCGCCGTCAGCGCCAAGTGAGTGAAGGTCGCCGGCGCTATCAGGATATTTTCGAAGGCACCGGCGTCGCCCTGTGCGTGCTCGACGTGTCTGGCCTCAAGAACGTCTTCGACAAAAACCAGTTGCTCAGCACCGAACACCTGCAAGCCTGGTTGGAAACCCCGGAACAGCGCCAGCAGCTGTTGCAGGAACTGCGCATCACCGAGGTCAACCAGGTTGCCCTGCAACTGCTCAACGTCAATTCCTGTGAACAAGCCTGGAAGTTGCTGATCGACGGCAATCCGCTGGATGGCACCGCCATCGGCAATCAAGTGCTCGAAGCGGTACTCAATCAGCAGAAACAGTTTGAGCTGGAAATAAAACTGCAAGACGCCAATGGCCGCGATCAGCACCTGTGGCTGGTGATGCGCCTGCCGGAAAACCAGGACGACTATAAAGCGGTGATCCTGAGCATCAGCGACATCACCAGTCGCAAGCTCATCGAACTGTCGCTGCTTGAGCGTGAAGGGTTCTGGTCCGATGTGGTGCGCACCGTGCCGGATCATTTGTACGTCCAGGACGTGATCAGCCAGCGCATGATCTTCAGCAACCATCACCTGGGCCAGACACTCGGTTACAACCGCACCGAGCTACACCAGATGGGCGAGTACTTCTGGGAAATCCTGCTGCACCCCGAAGATGCCGACCACTACCATCGCGCGCGCCAGACCCAGCGACACGCGGGCTATACGCAATTGCTGCAATGCCAACTGCGCTTCCGTCACCGCAACGGCAAATGGCGGCGTTTCGATATTCGTGAACAGGCGCTGGCGCGGGACAAACACGACCAGGTCACACGGATCATCGGCGTGGCCAAGGACATCACCGAGCAGATCGAGGCCAGTGAGTCCCTGCGCGACAGCGAGCAGCGCTACCGGATGCTCGCCGAAAGCATCAGCGACGTGATTTTCTCCACCGACAGCAAGCTCTCGCTCAACTACGTCAGCCCGTCGGTGCAAGCCGTGCTGGGCTACGACACCGACTGGATTTTCCAGAACGGCTGGCAGTCGACCATCGCCAACCCGCAACAGTTGACCGGCATCTACAACCTGATGGACCGCGTCAGCAAAGCGCTGGGCAAGCCCGACCAACTGGCGCTGTTGCGCAGCCAGGTGCAGACCCAACTGTTCCTGTTCGACTGCCTGCGTGCCGACGGGCGCAAGATTCCGATCGAGTTGCGGCTGGTGCTGGTCTGGGACGAACACGGCGCCTTCGAAGGCGTGCTCGGTGTCGGTCGCGACATCAGCCAGCAACGCCGCGCCGAGAAAGACCTGCGCATGGCGGCCACGGTATTCGAACACTCGACGTCGGCGATCCTGATCACCGACCCGGCAGGCTACATCGTGCAGGCCAACGAAGCGTTCAGTCGCGTGAGCGGCTATGCGGTGGAGCAAGTGCTCGACCAGTTGCCGAACATGCTGACCGTCGACGAGCAGCAGGAAGCGCACCTGCGCTATGTGCTCAAGCAATTGAACCAGCACAGCACCTGGGAAGGCGAAGTCTGGCTCAGGCGTCGTAACGGCGAGCATTACCCGGCGTGGGTCGGTATCACGGCGGTGCTCGACGATGAAGGCGATCTGGCCAGTTACGTGTGTTTCTTCAGCGACATCAGCGAGCGCAAGGCCAGTGAACAACGGATTCACCGCCTCGCCTATTACGACGCCCTGACGCACCTGCCCAACCGCACGCTGTTCCAGGACCGCCTGCACACCGCGTTGCAATCGGCGGAACGGCAGAAGTCCTGGGTGGTGCTGATGTTCCTCGACCTCGACCGTTTCAAGCCGATCAACGACTCCCTGGGCCACGCCGCCGGCGATCGCATGCTCAAGGAAATGGCCACGCGCCTGCTCGGTTGCGTCGATGACGACGACACCGTGGCGCGTATGGGCGGCGATGAATTCACCTTGCTCCTGCAACCGCGGGCCAACCGCGAAATCGCCCTCAATCGGGCGATTCACGTGGCCGAACAGATTCTCGCCAGCCTGGTGAAACCGTTCGTGCTTGAAGGCCGCGAATTCTTCGTCACCGCCAGTATCGGCATCGCCCTGAGCCCGCAGGACGGCAACGAACTCAGCCAGCTGATGAAGAACGCCGACACCGCGATGTACCACGCCAAGGAACGCGGCAAGAACAACTTCCAGTTCTATCAGGCGGACATGAACGCCAGTGCCCTCGAGCGCCTGGAGCTGGAAAGCGACTTGCGTCACGCCCTGGAACAGAACGAATTCGTGCTGTACTACCAGCCGCAATTCAGCGGCGACGGCAAACGCCTGACCGGTGCCGAAGCCTTGCTGCGCTGGCGTCATCCCCGCCGTGGCCTGGTGCCACCGGGGGATTTCATTCCGGTGCTCGAAGAACTGGGCCTGGTGGTGGACGTCGGCGACTGGGTGATCAGCGAGGCCTGCCGTCAGCTCAAGACCTGGCATCAGGCCAAGGTGCGGGTGCCGAAGGTATCGGTCAACATCTCTGCCCGGCAGTTCTCCGACGGCCAGCTCGGCACGCGGATCGCCACTATCCTCAAGGAAACCGGCCTGCCACCGGCGTGCCTGGAGCTGGAGCTGACCGAAAGTATCCTGATGCGCGAAGTCAGCGAGGCGATGCAGATTCTGGCCGGGCTGAAAAACCTCGGGCTGAGCATCGCGGTCGACGACTTCGGCACCGGTTATTCGTCGCTCAACTACCTCAAGCAGTTCCCGATCGACGTGCTGAAGATCGACCGTACCTTTGTCGATGGCTTGCCGTCGGGTGAACAGGATGCGCAGATCGCCCGGGCGATCATCGCCATGGCCCACAGCCTCAACCTGGCGGTGATCGCCGAGGGTGTGGAAACCCATGAGCAGCTGGACTTCCTGCGTGAGCATGGCTGCGATGAGGTTCAGGGTTACCTGTTCGGGCGGCCGATGCCGGCGGGACGGTTTGAAGCGCAGTTCAGTAATGATGCGTTGTTCATGTTCGATTGAGGTTGTGCAGTGGGGCTGATGGCCCCATCGCCGGCAAGCCGGCTCCTACATTTGGAATGCGTTCCCCTGTAGGAGCCGGCTTGCCGGCGATGTGGGCGGCATGATCACCGCTGATCCCGACATGAAGCCCACTTGTCTGCGACATGATGCCCTTTCATATGCCATCTAAATCCCATTGGGTTAGAATGCCCCCCTTTTCTGCCCCGATCCTTGAGGACCGCCATGTTCAGCCGTGATTTGACTATTGCCAAGTACGACGCCGATCTTTTTGCCGCCATGGAGCAAGAAGCTCAGCGCCAGGAAGAACACATCGAGCTGATCGCTTCGGAAAACTACACCAGCCCTGCGGTGATGGAAGCTCAAGGCTCGGTACTGACCAACAAGTACGCCGAAGGCTACCCGGGCAAGCGCTACTACGGTGGTTGCGAGTTCGTCGACGTCGTTGAGCAACTGGCCATCGACCGTGCCAAAGAACTGTTCGGCGCCGATTACGCCAACGTTCAGCCGCACGCCGGTTCGCAAGCCAACAGCGCCGTTTACCTGGCCCTGCTGCAAGCTGGCGACACCATCCTGGGCATGAGCCTGGCTCACGGTGGTCACCTGACCCACGGTGCCAGCGTTTCGTCCTCCGGCAAGCTGTACAACGCCGTTCAGTACGGCATCGACGCCAATGGCCTGATCGACTACGACGAAGTCGAGCGCCTGGCCGTTGAGCACAAGCCGAAAATGATCGTGGCCGGTTTCTCTGCTTACTCGCAGATCCTCGACTTCCCGCGCTTCCGCGCAATCGCTGACAAGGTTGGCGCCTACCTGTTCGTCGACATGGCCCACGTGGCCGGTCTGGTAGCCGCTGGCGTCTACCCGAACCCGGTGCCATTCGCTGACGTCGTGACCACCACCACGCACAAGACCCTGCGCGGTCCACGTGGCGGCCTGATCCTGGCTCGCGCCAACGCCGACATCGAGAAGAAGCTGAACTCCGCAGTATTCCCGGGCGCCCAGGGTGGCCCGCTGGAGCACGTGATCGCCGCTAAAGCGATCTGCTTCAAGGAAGCGCTGCAGCCTGAGTTCAAGGCTTACCAGCAACAAGTGGTGAAAAACGCCCAGGCCATGGCCAGCGTCTTCATCGAGCGCGGTTTCGACGTGGTTTCCGGCGGTACTGAAAACCACCTGTTCCTGCTGTCGCTGATCAAGCAGGAAATCTCCGGTAAAGACGCTGACGCCGCTCTGGGCAAAGCATTCATCACCGTGAACAAGAACTCCGTGCCAAACGATCCACGCTCCCCGTTCGTCACCTCCGGCCTGCGCTTCGGCACTCCGGCTGTGACCACTCGCGGCTTCAAGGAAGCAGAGTGCAAAGAGCTGGCCGGCTGGATCTGCGACATCCTGGCTGACCTGAACAACGAAGCGGTGATCGACGCCGTTCGTGAGAAGGTCAAGGCCATCTGCAAGAAGCTGCCGGTATACGGCGCTTAATTGCATCGCTGAACCGCTGCGATAAAAAAACCGGCCAGTGATGGCCGGTTTTTTTTCGCCTGGGTTTTGTGCCACTCAGGCAGCAGCCGGTCTTGCAAACTCGAGGGACAACACATCAGGCAAACCGTCCGCCACAGCATGCAGCAGCGCCTGACCGACGCCCGCGATCCCGAGCATCAGGCCCGGATCAGGGATAGTGCGCTCATCCAGAAAATCTTCATTGAAGAAGTTCTGGGTCACCTGTGAGAGTGCTCGCTCCACCCGGGCGATACCCTGCTCATTACGTGTGTCGCGATAGAGTCTGAGCAAGCACATCAGATTGCCGAAGTCTCCATGACACAGACTGTAACCAGACCCCAGGCCCTGCTCCCAGAGATGACGCTCACACCGTTCGGCATCCTGCTCGAGCACCGCCCTGGTATCGACGTCCAGCGCCTCACCCAGCGCCCGAGTCAGCCCGCGTCTGGAAATGAGAATGCCGGCGTCGCCATGACACCATTTGACGGTGGACGCTGACTTCGCGGTTTCACGCAGATCAAGCCAGAAACCATCGATTGTCAGGCGGTTTTCTGCCTGCAACACCTGCGCGATCAGCTCGGCCAAACCCGGCGCTTTCGTCACCTCCCAGACTTTTCCCAACGCGTGCAGAACGCCTGAAATGCCATGGGAGAAACCCGTCAACAGCGGCTTGCCCGTTGCCTTGAGCAACAGCGTTCCATTGTCCAGCGTCAGTGCTGACTGAATGGCTTGCGAGAACTTTTCGATCAAGGGCAGCAACGTTTCGCGTTTCTCCAATTGGTAGAGATTCACCAGAACCGTCACCGCGCCGCACCAGCCATGAATGAAGTCGAACTCATCACCCTCACGGGGAAAGTCGGCCAGTTGGAGCACTGTTTCGTCGATGCTTGCCTGATACGTCTGGCGACCGGTCATGATCTGGTAGTTGACCAGAACGTATAAGTAGGAGGTCAAGCCGAAATAGGCGCTGACGGTCAGCTCGCTTGCAAAATGCCCTTGGGATTTACTGATGCCCACGAGGATCCGCTCAGCCTCTTGCAGATAACGCGTCGCACCGCTGGCCCTGAACAGGCTCAAGTAAAAAATCGCCAGGCCTCCCATCCCGTTGTACAAACCACTACCCATGGGCGAAATGAAGTGGCGCCGGGTACGCGGCTGCGTATCCATGAACGTCCACGCCACATCGCCCTCCTCGCCCTCGACACGCGTTCGCTCAATGATTCCGGCAATGGTCATCGCGTGTTCAAGGTAGTGCGCCCGGCTCAGCTCAGGCGCTGTTTTGAGGTGATGCTCCCGGTTGAGTGGCAAGGCTTCATTGGCCACAGGAAACAGGCACATCTGCACGATGTGTATCTGAAAGGCTTTGTGTTCGGGCGAAAGGTTTTCCAACTTGCGGCGGCAACTGTCGAACGGGCGCTCAATGGCCAAAGAAGCTACGGCTTGTCCATGCGCGTCCAGCAAGCCATTGGACAGTAAGGGCAAGGTAAAACAAGGAAAGTTGGCCTTCGCCAGATCGCTGATTTCATGCCTGGGAATCCCGTAGTCATTGAGCGTTTCGTTCAGCTCCGACCATAAGGTTGCCAGTAAAAGATCCCGCTGAAGCCCACAGCGGGTAAACCGTGGATGGAGCATCATCCCGATGAAATCAGCATAACGCTGGGTATTTTTGATCAGAACCCGGGTTTTCAACGACTGGGCATGCTGTTCGAGCAACTCAAGCACCGCACCGCGGTGGTTCATCATCTCGTCGTAACCCGCCTCAAAACCGAGAAAAAAGGCGTCCTTGTGATCCGTGACCGAATGCGTCCTGCTTTCGAAAACGGGCAGGTGCCGAATGACCGGGCGGCTGTGGGCGTCGATGGGCTTCAAACGGTACAAACGCTGCTCACGGACCAATTGTTTTTTTTTCGCGACGAACTGTTGCTGGCAGCTCAGACCACTGTAGTCATTGTCGGAGTCCGGCGAATTAGGCACGAATCCGCTTGCATACACTGATTGACTGTTGAGTTTGATGGTTTTGAACAGCGCACGGCTGTGAGGCAAATTGACCCTCAAGTCGACCATGACCGGCGTGAACAGGCATTCCAGATCGATCATCACCGGGCTGCTACCGCAGGCAATGATGTTTTCGTAGTGAAAGTCGATGCCGTTCAGCGCATGAATCACCGCGACCTGGGCGCCCAGACGCTGAAAAAAAAGTGACAGGTCACTGTGGGTTTCACAGGCCCGGTTGTCGATTTTTTCAATCCAGCAATGATTGTCCAGTGACACCATGAGCGGTACGTAAACGGAGAAACAGGCCTCACCGCTGCGTTCATGCAGTTGCCTGAGCAATGCGCCGTAAAACAATGCTTCACGGTTGCTCCTGGGTTTGTACATCAGTGCCTGATTGCCGATCTGCAGACAGCAGACGGTTTCGCCGTTGGCATGTGAGTCCCCGAGACCGAGGGTGATCGAGTCGATTCGTGTGTCGGGCAATGCGAAAGCGGTTTTAAGTCGTTGGCTATCGTCCGCGAAATGCCCGATCACCTTGTACAGGTAGGCCACCGTGTCTTCGATTCGCACCATGAGCAAACGGGCCAGCACCGGGTATGAGCGGAGGAACGAGCTGAATCCATCGCCTGCCAGGGCCTGGTCAAACCCCTGCAGATCCAGATCGGCACCTTCGGTTATCTGGCTGTTTAACTGGTAAACCAGTGATTTCTCCGAAAAGCCTTTAACCAAGGCCGTTATATGCAATCGAATGCCGGAAAGAAAAAGCTCTGTATTAACCCACTCACTTATCGAATTGTATTTTGGATCACCTTCAAAGATACATTTAAAATACGCATACCACCGCGTATAAAAAATACTGAATACCTCCTGACTATCAAGCTCACTGTCGAACGACAACGAAGCAATAAGCTTTATCTTCTGCTCGAGCATTTCAATCGCTGGGGATTCTTTATTATTCGACGACGATGAAAGGCGATGACATTCGCCCAGAAGTGCTTGTCGATCGACGCCAAAATATCGCCGAACAGCTTTATCGTCCTTATGCAAAAGTTCGAGAGTCTTGCGCAGGACGTCATGGTCTACCGCTGTTTTAACGCCCCCGATCAGTCGTTCATTGAAACTCAAAACATCAGTCAACATCGCCAACCACTCTCGACGAACAGCGCGGGTCAGAGACCCGCCCTGTATTATTTGAGGATCAGCAGGTGCAGCCGATAACGGTGCAGCCCAGGGTCTCGCACGAAACCATGGTGCACATGGTTTCCCCGCCGTTGATACCGGCACTACCAGAATTTACATAAGCTTCGAACTCGGCACCCAGTTCACCGGACAGATCCATAATGTGTTCTTGCATGAGACTTCTCCTGATAAAAAACAAGTCGCCCTAGTTGGCGAAAGTTGAAGTTATCACTCACAGACCGACGGCACCCAGCCATTAAATAAAACCAAATATAAGCCACTTGATCAACGATCAACTCTGACACCTACACGAGCATCAACATAAAAAACAACGACGTTCATACATCCTGAAACAGATGAGCCTCATCCCAAAGAGAAAGACAACAAAACCGGAACTAAAAACATTTTTCAGAACTTAACAAAACAGCAATTTCCCCCTCATCACAACAAACTAAACTGATTCAACCTTAGTTTACGAACATTAAAATAAAACATTCACTTACAACTAGATGGCCATGTATGAGCTGTCCCTGCGCCGCTATCGCAGACAAGCTGGCTCCCGCAAGGATCTGACGTTGACCGCCTACACCACTGGTCAGACCGGTCATGCCAATTTTCAGGTTTTCACTTGTCATCGTAAAAAAATCCGGCGTAGACTGCGCCTGCACTGGACATACCGGTAAGACCACAATAATTAAGTCCTGAATCTGATGCGCGCAGCGCACGGCAGCCAGGACACCGACCAGGATTCCTCCCATGCTCAGATGGTGCTCGCGTTCAATCTTCCTTCAAGTGGTTCTCGGACTGGTGCTCGGCATCATCTGCGGGCTGACCCTTCCCGAATACTCCGCCCAGCTCAAACCCCTCGGCGACGGCTTCATCAAACTGATCAAGATGCTCATCGGCCTGATCGTGTTCTGCGTGGTGGTCAGCGGCATCAGCGGCGCCGGCGACCTGAAGAAGGTCGGGCGCATCGGCCTCAAATCGGTAATCTACTTCGAAGTGCTGACCACCATCGCCCTGGTGATTGGCCTGGTGTTCGCCTTCAGCACCGGCATCGGCAGCGGCGCGAACATTCATCTGGAGCAGCTGTCTGCCGCCGACATGGGCGACATCGCCCAGCGCGGCCAGCACATGCACACCACCACGCAGTTCCTGATGGACCTGATTCCGACCTCGGTGATCGGCGCCTTCGCCGACAACAACATCCTGCAGGTCCTGCTGTTTTCAGTGCTGTTCGGCAGCGCACTGAACCTGGTGGGCGAAGCCGCGTCGGGCATTTCCCGGCTGATCAATGAGCTGAGCCACGTGATCTTCCGCATCATGGGCATGATCGTGCGCCTGGCGCCGATCGGCGTGTTCGGCGCGATTGCCTTCACCACCAGCAAATATGGCCTGGACTCGCTGCAACACCTGGGCAGTCTGGTCGGTCTTTTCTACCTGACGTGTGTCGCGTTCGTGGCGCTGATTCTCGGCCTGGTGATGCGCCTGTCCGGCCTGCGCATGTGGCCGTTGCTCAAATACCTGCGCGAAGAACTGATGATCGTCATGGGCACCGCATCGTCCGACGCCGTGCTGCCGCAAATCATGCGCAAGCTCGAACACCTGGGCATCGGCAGTTCAACGGTCGGGCTGGTGATTCCCACCGGCTACTCGTTCAACCTCGACGGCTTTTCGATCTACCTGACATTGGCCATCGTGTTCATCGCCAATGCCACGGGCACGCCGCTGGCCATGTCCGATTTGCTGACCATTTTGCTGGTGTCGTTGATCACCTCCAAAGGAGCTCACGGGATTCCCGGCTCGGCGCTGGTGATTCTGGCAGCGACACTGACGGCCATCCCGGCGATTCCGGTGGTCGGTCTGGTGCTGGTATTGGCGGTGGACTGGTTCATGGGCATCGGCCGCGCGCTGACCAACCTGATCGGCAACTGCGTCGCCACCGTGGCCATCGCCCGCTGGGAAAAAGACATCGATATCCAACGCGCAAACAAGGTGCTTTCCGGCCAGGTGGGTTATACCTTCCAGCCTCGAAAACCGGTCGCGCCCGCGCACCAGCAGGAATTTTAAACAACGTGTGCCTGCCTTTGGGCGGGCACATTATCGCGACTTGGAGCGAACAGTGATTACCTCGTCAACCGTCGTAAATTCAGTAGTGGAAAAACTTCGTGCCGCGCTGGCACGTGGGCAATGGCGCTCCGGCGAGATGCTGCCGGGGCAACGTGAACTGGCCGAACAACTGGGCATCAGCCGCCCGAGCCTGCGCGAGGCGGTCATCGTCCTGGAAACCCTCGGCCTGGTGCGCTCGATGCCGGGCAAAGGCGTGGTGGTGCTCGATGCCCATCTGGCTGACAGTCAAAGCCACGACAGTGCAGTGGCCGGCGCGAGCCTGGAAGACGTGCTGCAACTGCGCTACACCCTTGAGCCGTTTATCGTCGGCCTGGTGGCGCAGTCGATCAGCAGCAAGGAAGTCGGGCAACTGCGCCTGACCCTGATGGACATGCGCGAAGCTCTGGAGGCGAACGACAGCGAAGCCGGGGTCAACGCCTACATCGCGTTCCACGAAGAGCTGTTCACGCTGACCTCGAACCCGATTTTCCAGAGCGTGGTACAGCAGACCAGCAACGCCCTCAAGCAAAGCGCCGAGGTGCTGCGCAACTCACCCGAGCATCTGGCCGAACGCCTCGAAGAAAACGAAGCCGTGGTACGCGCGATCCGCAGCAAAAACAGCGCCCTGGCGAGTGCCGAAATGCGTCGGCACATTCTTCGCGAAGGCCAGCGGATGGGCATCGAATTGAATATCCCGGACGACAACCTCGGCAGTTGAACCCTCTTGGAACCGGAGACAGGCCATGAACAGCTTCGCTTCAGCGCAAACTCTTGTTGCCCTGCCCTTTCCCGCGCCGACGGATGATCTCTACTCGCGAGTCTTCGACGCCATTCTTGAACAGCGCATCGATGCGGCCAGTCGCTTTACCGAAGAAAGCCTGGCGCAGATGTTCGGCGTTCGCCGCAGTGACATGCGTGGGGTGCTGACGCAGCTGTCCCATCAGCAGATCATCGTGTTACGCACTCACCATCGTCCCCGAGTCGCGGCGCTCGATCATGAGCAAGTCCGGCAGACGCTGCATGCGCGGCGGCTGACCGAAACCACGGTGGTGCGGCTGGCGTGCCAGCAGCCCCGTGCACAAGACTTGAAGTGTCTGCGTGGGTTGATTGATCGCGAGCGCCAATGTGCCACACATGGCTCGGCGATCAGGTTGGCGGGGGCGTTTCATCTGCAGCTGGCCGAAATGGCGGGGAATGCACCGTTGGCGCATTTTCTGGGCAGCCTGGTGCCACTGACTTCACTGGCGATTGCGCAGTTTGATGTATCGGTGGAGGGTTATTGCGATTGGCGGGGGCATTCCGCAATTCTGGATGCGGTGGAGCGTGGGGATGCGGTGAAGGCGGTCTCGCTGCTGAGCGGGCATCTGGATGATCTTGAGGAAATATTGCTGAACTCAGGACTTGGGCTTGGTCAGGATCGTGTTGCTGGTTAGATCGCTTTCGCGGGCAAGCCTCGCTCCTACGGATATCACCGACTGTAGGAGCGAGGCTTGCCCGCGAAGGCTTTATCACTGACGAACGAAACGATTCAATCCGCCGCCACCCGCGCAAACCCCTCGCGAATCTTCTCCTCCGGCAATTCATCGGCAATAAACACAATCACGCTTTCCCGCGCCTCGCCCTCTGCCCATTCCGTGTCCCAGTCGAAGCCATACAACTTCAGCACACCCTGAAACACCATGCGCCTCGGCTCGCCAAGGATGTTCAGCACGCCTTTGTAGCGCAGCAACTGCTTGCCATGTTCTTCCAGCAGTTCGTTCATGAACTCGCTGAGCTTGTCGATATCCAGCGGCTTGTCGGTGCGCAGCACCAGGCTGGAAATGCGGTCGATGGAAGGCGCTTTGCTGACCGGGCGCAAACTCACGCCGCCACCCAGGTCGGCATTGAGGTTGAAGCCGCGCACATCGAGCAGTTCGGCCAGATCGATCTGGCCGTGGTCGACCACGCGAATCGGCGCGCGACGGTTGATACGGGTCAGGCGCTCGCTCAACGCAGTGAAGGTCGGCTCGTCCACCAGATCGCGTTTGCTCACCAGCAAGCGGTCGGCGAAACCAATCTGCGCCTGGGCGATGGTTTGTGTCAGGTGTACGTCGGCGTGCGCGGCATCGACCAACGTGATGATGCCGTCGAGGATGTAACGCTCACGCAGTTCTTCGTCGATGAAGAAGGTTTGCGCCACCGGTGCCGGATCAGCCAGGCCGGTGCACTCGATCACCAGACGGTCGAAGGCGATTTCGCCGCTGTCCAGGCGTTCAAGCAACAGGTAAAGCGCCTTGGTCAGGTCGGTGTGGATGGTGCAGCAGACGCAGCCGTTCGACAGCGTCATCACTTGCACCGGCTCGTCGCCCAACAGTTGGGTGTCGATGCCGGCGTCACTGAATTCGTTTTCGATCACGGCGATTTTCAGGCCGTGCTCGGCTTTGAGCAGGTGGCGCAACAGCGTGGTCTTGCCGGCGCCGAGGAAGCCGCTGAGGATCGTGACGGGGATGGGAGAGGACAACTGGAGTCTCCTGCTTTACAAAATTAGAAAACAACATAAAACAAATGTGGGAGCTAGCCTGCTAGCGATGGCGGACTGTCAATCAACAGTGATGTTGAATGTTCAGCCGCCATCGCCAGCAGGCTAGCTCCCACAGGGATTGCTGTTAACCCGACAACCGGGTCAACAGCACTTCGGCCCACCCTTGCCACCGTAACGGGCTTCCTGACGTTCCCGAAAGAACATTTCGTAGCTCATCACCGGTTTGTCCGGGTGTTTGGTTTGCATGTGCTCGACGTAGTTGTCGTAGTCGGGCATGCCGACCATCAGGCGCGCGGCCTGACCGAGGTATTTACCGAGGCGACTCAGGTCATTGAACATGCTGCAATCCTCGATTACGCGTCCGGCAAGGCCTGGAATGGCGATTCTTTATCCGTACGCTCTTTTTTACCCCAGGCGGCAATGCCGACCTTGAGTGCATAGAACAGGATACTGAACACCACGAACAGAAACAGCGCGGTCAGCGTTGCGTTGGTGTAGGCGTTGAAAATCACGTGTTGCATCTGGGTGATGTCCTTGGCCGGGGCGAGGATCTGACCGTTGGCCAGCGCATCGCTGTATTTTTTGGCCAGCGACAGGAAGCCGATCGCCGGGTTGGCGTCGAACAGCTTGATGAAGCCGGCGGTAGTGGTGCAGATCAACAGCCAGACCGCAGGCAGCATGGTCACCCAGACGTAGCGTTGGCGTTTCATTTTGATCAGCACGACGGTGCCGAGCATCAGCGCGATACCGGCCAGCATCTGGTTGGAGATACCGAACAGCGGCCACAAGGTGTTGATGCCACCCAACGGATCGATCACGCCCTGATACAGCAACCAGCCCCACATCGCCACACAACCGGCGGTGGCGATCAGGTTGGCGGTCCACGACTCGGTGCGTTTCAGCGCCGGCACGAACGAGCCGAGCAAATCCTGCAACATGAAGCGACCGGCACGGGTGCCGGCGTCTACCGCTGTCAGGATGAACAACGCTTCGAACAGGATCGCAAAGTGGTACCAGAACGCCATGGTGTTTTCACCCGGCAGGACACTGTGCAGGATCTGCGCGATACCGACCGCCAGGGTCGGCGCACCGCCGGCGCGGGCCAGGATGGTGGTTTCACCGATGTCCTTGGCCACCGTTTGCAGCGCTTCCGGGGTAATTGCAAAGCCCCAGCTGCTGACAGTTTGTGCAACCGCGACCACGTCACCACCGACGACGGCCGCCGGGCTGTTCATGGCGAAATACACGCCAGGCTCGATCACCGAAGCGGCAACCATCGCCATGATGGCCACGAACGATTCCATCAACATACCGCCGTAACCGATGTAACGGGCGTTGACCTCGTTATCCAGCAGTTTTGGCGTGGTGCCGGAAGAGATCAGCGCGTGGAAACCCGAGACAGCGCCACAAGCAATGGTGATGAACAGGAACGGGAACAGACCGCCCTTCCATACCGGGCCGGTGCCATCGATGAACTGGGTCAGCGCCGGCATTTTCAGCTCGGGCATGGTCACCAGGATGCCGATCGCCAGCGCGATGATGGTGCCGATTTTGAGGAACGTCGACAGGTAGTCACGCGGCGCCAGAATCAGCCACACCGGCAACGAGGCGGCCACGAAACCGTAACCGACCAGCATCCACGTAATCTGTACGCCAGTGAAGGTGAAGGCCTTGGCCCAGACCGGGTCTGCGGCAATCTGCCCGCCGAGCCAGATCGAACCCAGCAGCAACAGCACGCCGACGATGGAGATCTCACCGATGCGGCCCGGGCGGATGTAGCGCATGTAGATGCCCATGAACATCGCGATCGGGATGGTCGCCATCACCGTAAAAATGCCCCACGGGCTCTCGGCCAGGGCTTTGACCACGATCAGCGCCAGCACCGCGAGGATGATGATCATGATCAGGAAGCAGCCGAACAGCGCAATGGTGCCTGGGATGCGGCCCATTTCTTCGCGGACCATGTCGCCCAGGGAGCGACCGTTGCGGCGGGTGGACATGAACAGGACCATGAAGTCCTGAACCGCACCGGCCAGCACCACACCGGCGATCAGCCACAGTGTGCCGGGCAAGTAGCCCATCTGCGCCGCCAACACCGGACCGACCAGCGGACCTGCGCCAGCGATGGCCGCGAAGTGGTGACCGAAGAGAATGTGTTTGTTGGTAGGGACGTAGTCCAGACCATCATTGTTGAGCACAGCGGGGGTGGCCCGTCGTGAATCGAGTTGCATCACGTTGTTAGCGATGAACAGACTGTAGTAACGGTACGCAACCAGATAAATGGCCACGGCAGCGACCACAATCCACAAGGCGTTGATTGCCTCGCCTCGGCGCAATGCCACTACGCCAAGGGCGCACGCTCCTACGATTGCCAGCAGCAGCCAGGGTAGGTGGCGTAGCGGGCTATTATTATTTTTCATTTTTTTATTCCAGCCAGGGTGGACAAGAAAGACAGCCACCCCGAGTTTAGCTCTCCTGACGGCAAAGGCCATACCCGACATTGGTCTAGACGCCTGTGTCGGCTGGCAGGCTTTGACAATGCGGGTCTATAGTCAGCGGACATTAAGAGGAATAAGCCATGAGCGAACACCCTGCCAATCGCCGCCGCTTCAAACGTATCGCGTTCGATGCCAAAACCGAGCTTTGCCAAGGGGAATTCATCTGGCCAGCGAAGCTTATCGACCTGTCGCTCAAGGGAATATTGATCGAGCGGCCCGAGCCGTGGCTGGGCGACCCGGAAAAGATCTTTTCCGTCGACATTCATCTCAGCAACGACGTTGACATCAAGATGGATGTGCAACTGACGCACGATGATCCTCGCCATTTGGGATTCGTTTGCCGATACATCAGCCTGGAATCCATAGAACGCCTGCGGCGATTGATCGAGCTCAATCTGGGGGATCCGCAGGAGCTGGAGCGCGAATTGGGCGCACTTATAGAGGTGTGAACCTCCCTTTGTAGGAGCCAGCTTGCTGGCGAAGGCGGCCTCAAGAACAACTCAAGGCCCCTTCGCCAGCAAGCTGGCTCCTACAAGGATTGGGGTTATTCGAACAATGCGTCGAGGGCCTGTTCGAGGCGGGTCACGGCAATAATCTGCAATCCCGGTGGAGACTCCTTCGGCGCATTGCCCTTGGGCACGATGGCCCGCTTGAAACCGTGCTTGGCGGCCTCCTTCAAGCGTTCCTGCCCACTCGGCACCGGACGCACTTCGCCAGACAAACCGACTTCGCCGAACACCAGCAGGTCATGGGGCAATGGCCGGTTGCGCAAGCTGGACATGACCGCCGCCATCAGCGCCAGGTCGGAAGCGGTTTCCAACACCTTCACGCCGCCCACCACGTTGAGGAACACGTCCTGGTCGTGGGTCGGAATGCCGCCGTGTCGATGCAGAACCGCCAGCAACATCGCCAGTCGGTTCTGATCCAGCCCCAACGTGACCCGACGCGGGTTGGCCAGATGGCTGTCATCCACCAACGCCTGAACTTCCACCAGCATCGGTCGGGTGCCTTCCCACGTTGCCATGACCACACTGCCCGGGACTTCTTCCTGTGCACGAGTGAGAAAAATCGCCGAAGGGTTGGAGACTTCTTTCAAACCCTTGTCGGTCATGCCGAACACGCCCAGTTCGTTGACCGCGCCAAAACGGTTCTTCACCGCCCGCAGCAAGCGCAAGCGACCGTCGGATTCGCCCTCAAAATACAGCACGGTATCGACCATGTGCTCCAGCACGCGAGGACCGGCCAGCGCACCTTCTTTCGTCACGTGGCCAACCAGGAAAATCGCTGTGCCACTCTGTTTGGCATAACGCACCAGCAACGCCGCGCTCTCCCGCACCTGGGACACGCCGCCCGGTGCCGATTGCAGCTGCTCGGTGAAAATCGTCTGAATCGAGTCGATCACCATGACCTTGGGCTTTTCGACCCGGGCGGTGGCGATAATGGTTTCGATGCAGGTTTCGGTCATGACCCGCAGTTGATCCTGCGGTAATCCCAGGCGTCGGGCGCGCATGGCCACTTGCTGCTGGGACTCTTCGCCCGTGACGTACAACGCCGGCATGCTCTTGGCGATGTTGCACAAGGTTTGCAAGAGGATGGTTGATTTGCCGATGCCCGGATCACCGCCGATCAGCACCACCGAACCATCCACCAGTCCGCCACCCAAGACGCGATCGAGCTCACTGGAGGCGGTGGAAAAACGTGGTATTTCTTCAACACTGACTTCGGCCAGGGTCTTGATCTGCGCCTGCTGGCCGGTCCAGCCGGTGCGACCGCTGGGAGCTGCGGCACCGCCGCTCTCGACCATGGTTTCGGTCAACGTGTTCCAGGCCCCGCATTCGCCGCACTGGCCGGCCCACTTGGGGAAGGTTGAGCCGCACTCGGTGCAGCCGTACATGCGCTTGGCCTTGGCCATCTGAACTCCCGGCAAAAACCGCGATGATAGCTCAGCTGGACTGGATCAGTGCGACGGAGTTACTCAATGGAGATTCGCTGCAACTTATTCGGTTCTCGAGACACCTACAGTGTTGCAACTGGAATAACTTGTACAACGCACCACTCAAATAACACTGTCAAACTCAAAATAAGCCCCCACAAAGCTATACACGCCATAGCACTCTAAAAATTTAATGTACAACATCATCCAAAAATAAATAATTTAATACAGAGAATCAAATAAATGGCTTTATGACATCGTGCACCCTGTGTTTTTCCGGCCACTACTTTTTAGCCGAGAACTGACACCTGAAATGCAGCACTGTAAAACTTATTGCGCACACTCCCACTACTCTCAATAAGTCACTCCTGAGACGCACACACCTTTAATGACAACCACCACCTCCATCGCTGAATGACGAACAACGCCACCTCAGATGGATAGCGAAAGCAAGCCTGGAACACGCAGACCTGCGCATCAGTGATGGCATTTTGAAAACTTTTTACCGTTGCCTCGGTCGATAGCAGGCAAGCGCTGTAAGCAGTTGTTTCGGGCAAGAACCATTTGGCTGATTTACACTGCATTACCAACCTCATCTGTAACAAGGAAATAACCTATGGGCGTGCTAAATGAGTTCAAGGCCTTCGCGGTAAAAGGCAACGTGGTCGACATGGCCGTCGGTATCATCATCGGTGCCGCCTTCGGCAAGATCGTTTCGTCGTTTGTCGGCGATGTGGTCATGCCGCCTATCGGCCTGCTGATCGGTGGGGTGGATTTCAGTGATCTCGCCATTACGCTCAAGGCCGCCAGCGGCGACGCCCCCGCAGTGGTGCTGGCGTACGGCAAATTCATCCAGAGCATGATCGACTTCATCATCGTCGCATTCGCGATTTTCATGGGCGTCAAAGCCATCAACCGCTTGAAGCGCGAAGAGGCCGTTGCGCCCACCCTGCCGCCGGTTCCGACCAAGGAAGAAGAGCTGTTGGGTGAGATTCGCGATCTGTTGAAGGCCCAGAACAATCGGCCTTAATGATCGGATGCAGGTAAAAACGGCGCCTTCGTGGCGCCGTTTTTTTACCAGTAATTTTCCACCGCAACGTGCCCGGGGCGTCGGCTGAGGCTCAAGTGCATGTCACGCTGTTTCAGCAGTTTTCGCGTGTCATCGATCATCTGCGGGTTACCACACAGCATGACCCGCGCATGCTCGGCCGTCAGTGCCACGCCTGCCGCCTGCTCCAGTTCGCCACTCTCTATCAAGGTGGTGATCCGGCCATTCAAGGCGCCTGGATGCTGCTCGCGGGTGACGGTGGCAATGTACTGAAACTTGTGCGCGTACTCGGCCAGATAGTCACGCTGCACCAACTCCGCGATCAGCTCCTGATACGCCAGCTCCCGGGCTTCGCGCACGCTGTAGACCAGGATGATTCGCTCGAATTTCTCCCAGACCTCGAAGTCCTGCAGGATCGACAGAAACGGCGCCACGCCCGTGCCTGTGGATAACAACCAGAGATCCCGCCCATCGATGAAGCGGTCAAGCGTCAGGTAACCAAAGGCCTGGCGGTCAACCAGCAGTGTATCGCCGACGCCCAGCCGGCTCAGCTCACTGGTGAACTCGCCCCCCGGCACCACGATGGAAAAGAATTCGAGGAACTCGTCGTAAGGCGAAGAGACCATGGAATAGGCACGCCAAACAACGCTGCCGTCAGCCTTGGTCACGCCCAGCCGGGCGAATTGCCCTGCACGAAAACGAAAACCCGGATCCCGCGTCGTGCGCAGGGTGAACAGGTTCGGGGTCAACGGCTTGACGTCGAGCAGGGTCTGGCGCGTGAATTTTTCTGCACTGGCAGTCATGGGGCGCTCCATTCAACAGATTGCGTCCAGTGTCCCGCAAAGCATGGGAAACAAACACCGACGATTTGTAGTGCCTTTAATGCGGTTGTCGAGCTGAACATTACAAATAGTATTTTATTTCTATACGTACCATTCAGTTAAAAATAACTATCTATGAAATTAAACTCGACATTCAAAATCGGTCATATGTTTAAACACCCTATTAGATCTTGATATTTATTTTTTAACGCCTGGTAAAGCGAAAAAGTCTCACCTGAATGTAGGATTCATCCTACACTCGGCTCGTGCTTGATCTCGGATCCAAACAGCACCCCAGTAGATTCAAATTGGAGATACATGATGGAGCGGTGGAAGGAGTCACAACTCAACCAACTATCGAGCACGAAGCATATGGATGCCGCGTACCCGATCGCACTTGAATTCGCGAAAAATATCGGGTTTAAATTTTTCGCTTTTTCAACTACTTATCAAACAAAAAACAACCAATTCAATACTATCCAACACAACAATTACCCAACCAGTTGGAACAAGGAGTATGAACAAAAAAATTTAAGCTCGATTGATCCGTTAGTAGCTCATTGCAATCACTCTATGCTGCCAATCCTGTGGAGCGAAAATCTTTTTTCCAAGGCTCCTTTACTGTGGGAGGCCCTTGAAGCACAAGGTTTGCAGCACGGCTGGTCACAATCGCTGCATGACGAAGATAGCGGCCTGTGCAGCATTCTGAGCCTGGCCAGGAGCCATTGTCCGATCACGGTCCTGGAGCTGTATGAAAATCTCGGTTTCTCGGTATTCATGTGCCGTCATCTTCATGCGTTGATCGCACAATCGCTGCCCAGGAAAATGCTGAAACAGCCTGCTCCGCAGTTAACTCCAAGGGAAATCGACGTATTGGAACTGGCGGCAGCCGGTAAAACAGCTGAAGAAAGCGCACGAATTCTCAATCTGAGCGCACGGACCATCCATTTCCACATTCAAAGCGTGATTTGTAAACTCGGGGTCAGCAACAAGATTGCCGCGATCATCGCCGCGATCAAGGCCGGCTACCTCAAAAGCACCTTGACACGTTGATCGATTAAAACCTGCGAGTAACGTACCATTTGCGATTCCTCCTGAGTGTTGACGTGTGAAGCTTCACGACGCAGTGCACTCGGACAGTCTCGCCCGCTACAACGCCCCTGGGCCGCGGGATACCCGTTGATTTACCCAGAGCCCCGCCCCATGCCTTTGCTCGAAACACCCTTCGCCCGCCTCGACCTGATCCGCCAGCCAGAACAGCAGAACGAACCGCTGCAAGCGTTTGATGCCGCCGACGAATATCTGCTCAATCACCTGGCCGACCAACAACCGGGCGCGAACACTCGAGTGTTGGTGCTCAATGACAGCTTTGGCGCATTGGCTGCCAGCCTCGCGGGCAAGGTTCAGGTGACCAGCAGCGGCGACTCGTTCCTGGCCTTTCAGGGCCTGGAAAAAAATCTGATCCGTAACGCTCAGGCATTTGATGCCGTGCCTCGCGTGCCTGCCAGCGAAGGGTTTAGCGGCCCGTTTGATCGGGTCCTGATCCGCGTGCCGAAAACCCTGGCCTTGCTGGAGGAACAACTGATCCGTCTGCAAAGCCAATTGGCGCCCGGCGCCCAAGTGATTGCCGGCGCCATGATCAAGCATCTGCCACGCGCCGCCGGGGATTTGCTGGAGCGCTACATCGGTCCGGTTCAAGCCTCGCTGGCGGTGAAAAAGGCTCGGCTGTTGATGGCCACCGCTGAAGCGAAAGCCCCCGCGACGTCGCCCTACCCGACTCGCTATCGGCTCGATGCGCCGGCGATTGAACTGCTCAACCACGCCAATGTGTTCTGTCGCGAGGGGCTGGATATCGGTACCCGAGCCTTTTTGCCGCACTTGCCGACAAACCTCGGCGCGGCACGGGTCGCTGATCTGGGCTGCGGCAACGGCGTGTTGGCCATTGCCAGCGCTCTGCAAAACCCGCAGGCACACTACACGCTGGTGGACGAATCCTTCACGGCCGTGCAATCGGCCGCCGAAAACTGGCGCGCGGCGCTGGGTGACCGGGACGTGATCGTGCGTGCTGGGGATGGTCTGGCCGGACAGGAACCGCAGTCACTGGACGTGGTGCTGTGCAACCCCCCGTTTCACCAGCAACAAGTCGTGGGCGACTTCCTCGCCTGGCGGATGTTCCAGCAAGCGCGCGAAGCGCTGGTGGTCGGCGGCGCGCTGTACATCGTCGGCAACCGTCATCTGGGTTATCACAGCAAACTGGCGCGGTTGTTCCGTGGCGTCGAACAAGTGGCCGCCACGCCGAAGTTCGTGATCCTCAAAGCCCGAAAATAATCCTGGGCAAAAAAAACCCTCCAGCGCAGGAGGGTTGTAAATCCGTGCCGCAAGGCATCGGGATGGGATTTTGCGAGTTCAGTGGGTCGACAGGCCTGCGGCATTCATGAACATGCGCATCAGGCTCGCAACGATGAACAGCGCCACCACGCTGCCGGCCCAGATCATCGCCAGCCAGCCGAGCCGCTGCCAGAGCGGCTTTTTCTCTGCCGCCTGAATTTCTTCCAAAGTGTGTTTACCAGTCATGGCGTTCAAGACCTCCTCTTCAAGGTTGATGGCGTCTGTGATGACGCCATCGTCGGAGCGCCGCCCGGAACAAGCTCGGCTCCTACAGGATTAGTGGTAACCATCTTCATGGGTGACCTTGCCGCGGAACACGTAGTAGCTCCAGAAGGTGTAACCCAGGATGAACGGGATGATGAACAAGGTGCCAACCAGCATGAAGCCCTGACTTTGCGGCGGTGCGGCGGCGTCCCAGATCGAGATCGACGGCGGCACGATGTTCGGCCACAGGCTGATGCCCAGACCGCTGTAGCCGAGGAAAATCAGCACCAGCGTCAGCAGGAACGGCGTGTAGTGAGCATTGCGAGCCACAGCGCGGATCAAGCCGTACATGGTCACCAACACTAGAATCGGCACCGGCAGGAACCAGAACAGATTCGGCAACGTGAACCAGCGCGCGGCGATTTCCGCGTGAGCCAGCGGCGTCCAGATGCTGACGATACCAATTACCGCCAGCACCACGAACGCCAGCGGCCGCGCCAGGTTGTGCATTTGCTCCTGCAACTTGCCTTCGGTTTTCATGATCAGCCAAGTGCAACCGAGCAGCGCATAAGCCACCACCAACGCCACGCCGCAGAACATCGTGAACGGCGTCAGCCAGTCCAGTGATCCGCCGGCGAACTGACGGTTGACGACCGGCAGCCCATCGATGAACGCACCCAATGCGACACCCTGGAAGAAGGTCGCGGCGATGGAGCCACCAATGAACGCCTTGTCCCAGAGGTGGCGCTTGTCGTCCTTGGCCTTGAAGCGGAACTCGAACGCCACGCCGCGAAAGATCAGCCCGATCAGCATGAAAATCAGCGGCAGGTACAGCGCCGAGAGCACCACCGAATACGCCAGCGGGAAGGCGCCGAACAGCGCCGCACCGCCCAGCACCAGCCAGGTCTCATTGCCGTCCCAGACCGGTGCGACGGTGTTCATCATTACGTCACGGTCGGTCTTGCCCGGAATGAACGGGAAGAGAATCCCGATCCCCAGGTCGAAGCCGTCCATGACCACGTACATCATGATGCCGAAGATGATGATCACGGCCCAGATCAGCGGAAGATCAATACCCATGACTCAAATCTCCTTGGTCAGGCTGGGGCTGTGGTCGTTTTCGGCGCCATCATCGTCAGCCGCAGACAGGGGACGCGCCGGTGTGCGTTTCTGGCCGGGACCACCGTCGTTGGTTTCCTTGCCTTCGTCGATCTTCGGCCCTTTGCGCACCAGGCGCATCATGTAGCCAAGACCGGCACCGAACAGCGCGAAATAGACCACGACGAACAGGATCAGCGTGATGCTCATCTGCATGAAGCTGTGATTGGAAGACGCATCCGCCGTGCGCATCAGGCCGTAGACGACCCAAGGCTGACGACCGATTTCAGTGGTAAACCAACCGGCGAGGATCGCGATCAAGCCGGACGGCCCCATCCACAATGCCAGGTACAGGAACGGTCGCGAGGTATACAGCTTGTCGCTTTTGCGCAGCCACAGGCTCCACAGACCGGTAAAGATCATCAGCATGCCCAAGCCGACCATGATCCGGAACGACCAGAACACGATGGTCGAATTCGGCCGGTCTTCCGGCGGGAACTCCTTGAGCGCCGGCACCTGTTTGTCCAGCGAGTGCGTGAGGATCAGGCTGCCCAGGTACGGAATCTCGACGGCGAACTTGGTCCTCTCTTCTTTCATGTCCGGCCAGCCGAACAGGATCAGCGGGGTCGGTTCATCGCCGTGGTTTTCCCAGTGGCCTTCGATCGCGGCGATTTTCGCCGGTTGATGCTTCAACGTATTGAGACCGTGGAAGTCACCGATGACCGCCTGAATAGGCGCGACGATCAAGGCCATCCACATGGCCATCGAGAGCATGGTACGGATCGCCGGGTTGTCCTTGCCGCGCAGCAAATGCCAGGCCGCCGAGGAGCCGACGAAGAATGCGGTCGCGACAAACGCGGCCGTCGCCATGTGCATCAGACGGTACGGGAACGACGGGTTGAAGATCACCGCCAGCCAGTCGGTTGGAATGACCTGGCCGTTGACGATTTCGAAACCCTGCGGGGTCTGCATCCAGCTGTTGGACGCCAGAATCCAGAAGGTCGAGATCAGCGTGCCGATGGCGACCATGACCGTGGCGAAGAAGTGCAGATTGCGCCCGACCTTGTTCCAGCCGAACAGCATGACCCCAAGGAAACCGGCTTCAAGGAAGAACGCGGTCAATACTTCGTACGTCAGCAACGGCCCGGTGACGGAACCGGCGAAGTCCGAAAAACGGCTCCAGTTGGTGCCGAACTGGTAGGCCATGACCAGCCCGGAGACCACGCCCATGCCGAAGTTGACGGCAAAGATCTTCGACCAGAAGTGGTACAGATCGCGGTAGGTGTCGTTATTGGTTTTCAGCCACAGGCCTTCGAGTACCGCCAGGTAACTCGCCAGACCAATGGTGATGGCCGGGAACAGGATGTGGAACGAGATGGTGAACGCGAACTGAATTCGGGCGAGATCAAGCGCCTCCAAACCGAACATAAGTCTTCCTCTGTCAGGTAATACCGGCTGAAGGCTTGCGGCCTACACCCACGGCCCCCACGAATAGGAGTGTGGCGAATTTGAATTCGTTCTTCTGTTTACAAACATCACACGTAGGGAGTCTGGCCATCTGGCCACCAGATCAATTCCGCAAAGGCCTTGATCTGGATCAAGCTTGGGTAAAAGAGTAGTCCGGTTTTTGGCGATGGACGGTGTGGTCTTTTGCCGCGTGACAGGTTGCCTCATAGCCACAGTCATAGCTGGCAACACATTCCTGTGGGAGCGAGCCTGCTCGCGAAAGCGGTCTGTCTGTCACCTTTAATGTTGGATGTACCGACGCCATCGCGAGCAGGCTCACTCCTACAGGGGGATTTCAGGGTTTTCGGGATCGGTGTCTAGCTAACTAAATTTCCCGCCTCTGCAACTTCTGGTTACAGGTTGGTGATAATCTCGGGCCTCCCCTCGCTCAAGATCTGCCTCCGATGCCCAGCCAAGCGCCTTTGCTGTTACGTCATCACCGCCCTTTCATCGCGTTCTGGCTGGCTCGGGTATTTACCGCCAGCGGCTTTCAGATGCTCACCGTGGCCATCGGCTGGAACCTCTATCAACTGACCGGCAACGTGCTGGATCTGGGCTTGGTCGGTCTGGTGGAATTTGCCCCGCGCGTGCTGTTCATGTTGCACACCGGGCATGTCGCCGACCGCTATGACCGGCGTAAAGTCGCGGCGATCTGTCAGTCGCTGCAAGCCTTGATTGCCTTGACCCTGGCGATTGGCGGTGCCACCGGCCATGTCACGCGGGAAATGATCTTCATCCTCGCGTTTCTGCTCGGCGCCGCGCGTTCTTTCGAGATGCCGACCACCCAGGCGCTGCTGCCAAGTATCGTTCCCTCCGCGCTGTTCCCTCGCGCCGTTGCCGCTGCACAGTCCGCCCAACAATCGGCGACCATCGTCGCGCCGGCCCTCGGCGGCTTGCTGTATGCCTTTGGCAGCGTCTGGGTCTATGGCCCGACCGTGATTCTCTACGTGATTGCCTGCCTGCTGATGCTCAACCTGCCCGCGCGGCAAACGCCGTTGAACAAAGGCAAGGCCACCCTGGATTCGCTGCTGGCGGGTATCCGCTTCATTCGCAGTCGGCCAGATATTCTCGGGGCGATTTCTCTGGATCTGTTTGCCGTGCTGCTCGGCGGCGCGACGGCCTTGCTGCCGGTGTTTGCCAAGGACATTCTGCTGACCGGTCCATGGGGCCTGGGCTTGTTGCGTTCGGCTCCGGCAGTGGGCGCGTTGCTGATGTCGCTATGGCTGGCGCGATTCTCCGTGGATCGCAAGGTCGGTCGGGTGATGTTTACCGCCGTCGGTGTATTCGGCGTCGCGACCATTGCGTTCGGCCTGTCCACTTCATTCTGGTTCTCGCTGGCGGTGCTGGTCGTATTGGGCGCAGCAGACATGATCAGCATGGTGATCCGCGCGTCCTTCGTGCAACTGGAAACCCCAGATGAAATGCGCGGCCGGGTCAGCGCCGTCAACGGCCTGTTCATCGGCGCTTCGAACCAGCTGGGCGAGTTCGAATCCGGTCTCACCGCCCATTGGTTCGGCACTGTGCCGGCGGTGGTCATGGGCGGTATCGGCACGCTGGTGGTGACCGGGGTCTGGATCAAACTGTTTCCGACCCTGGCCAACCGGGATCGCATGCATGTGCCAGTGGAAGAAACGACGGCCTGACACTCGTTAAACCACCAACTCCCCCGCCACCGTCGCACGCATGGCCTTACCGCAAAGTTGTTCCACCAGTGTCAGGGCAAACTCCAGTGCGCCCCCTGAACCTTGAGCGGTCACGCAATTGCCGTCGACCACCACCGGTTGATCGACGAAGTTGCAACCCGACAGTTGATGGCTGGCCGTCGGCAGGCAGGTCATCCGCCGTTGACGCAGGACGCCAAAGGCCTGAAGTGCCAGGGCCGGGGCTTCCGCGATGCCGGCGAATAGACGGCCGGCTGCCGCCTGATCCTTGATCAATTGCTGCAAGGGTTGATGGCCGGCCAGATGTTGCGCGCCGACGGCACCGCCAGGCAGCGCGACCAGGTCGAACGGCTGGGCCAGCAAATCCACCAGCATTGCATCGGCCGTCACGCGGGTGCCGCGGGCACAGGTGAGCATGCGCCGGCCCTCGATGCTGGCCACCACCACTTCAACCTTGGCGCGACGCAGCACATCGATCAGCGTCACGGTTTGCAGATCATCGATGCCCTCGGCGAGGGTAATCAGGGCTCTAAAGGTCATGGGCGCAGTCCACAGAATGATCTTTAAAGCGTAGTCAGCTTTCCTGACCCTTGTTCGAGCCGGCCGTTACTTGATGTAAAGCTGCGTCGAGAGCGTGTTGCCCGGTGCGTTGATGGACGTGTTGCTGAAGGTGAACGTGCCTTCCTGCTTGCCGGCCAGATCGAAGACATACAGATAGCCGACTGTTTTTCTACCGACGGTGCATTCGGTCAGATTGCCGTTATCAAAGGCGCAGACCGGGGTCCGGGTGCCGTCCACATCAAAACCGTCCAGCCCGACTTGCGCCTTGCGACCATAGCCGACTTCCAGCACGTAGATCTTGATGCTCGGACCGCTGTGATCGCAGCGGGTCTTTTCCTGCCCCTCACTGATGTCTTCAAACCCACAGCCTGGCGACTCGACCTTGAGCACCTTGACTTGGCTCAACGGCGCCGCCGAGGCAGCCGAGGCGGTTTGCGCCCCCAGCATCAAGGCAATCAATACTGCGAATACGTTAACCAGACGCTTTTTCATGCAATCCCCATGTCCCCCAAAACCAGCGCGCAGTATGGCGCACTTGGCTTTAACGCAAAACATCGACGACGATCACCACCATAAGCAGCCACAACCCCACGCGGCTGGTATGATGCGCGGCTTTTTCCGACCCACAGAAAATTACCAGGCGCCTGCAGCGGTCTGTGCTTTGCTGTTGAGGTCGATACATTCACGGCGCCGGGCGCGCCACGGGGAGCAGACATGCTGGAAAGGCTGTTTCAACTCAAGGCACACAACACCAACGTGCGGACCGAGATTCTTGCGGGCGTCACGACCTTCCTGGCCATGGCCTACATTCTGTTCGTCAACCCGAGCATCCTCGGCGAGACCGGCATGGACAAAGGTGCGGTGTTTGTCGCCACCTGTCTGGCAGCCGCCATCGGCTCCACGACCATGGGCCTGATCGCCAACTACCCGATCGCCCTCGCACCGGGCATGGGCCTGAACGCCTTCTTTACCTACACCGTGGTCCTGCACATGGGCCACACCTGGCAAGTGGCGCTGGGCGCGGTATTCATCTCGGCAGTGTGCTTCTTCCTGCTGTCGATCTTCCGCATCCGGGAATGGATCATCAACAGCATCCCGCTGCCGCTGCGTTCGGCGATTGCTGCCGGTATCGGCCTGTTCCTGGCGCTGATCGCCCTGCACAACGCCGGCATCGTGGTCAGTAATCCGGCGACCATGGTCGGCCTCGGTGACCTGAAACAACCGGCACCGATCCTCGCCACCCTGGGTTTTGCCCTGATCGTTGCCCTTGAAGCCCTCGCCGTGCGCGGTGCGGTGCTGATCGGGATTCTGGTCGTGACCATTGCGTCGATTGCCCTCGGTTTCACCCCGTTCGGCGGCGTGATGTCGATGCCGCCATCGCTGGCGCCGACCTTCCTGCAACTGGACATCAAGGGTGCACTGGACATCGGTCTGGTCAGCGTGATCTTCGCCTTCCTGTTCGTCGACCTGTTCGACAACTCCGGCACCCTGATCGGCGTCGCCAAGCGCGCCGGCCTGATGGGCAAGGACGGCCACATGCCGAAAATGGGCCGCGCCCTGATCGCGGACAGCACCGCGGCCATGGCCGGTTCGTTGCTGGGTACGTCGACCACCACCAGCTATATCGAATCCGCAGCGGGCGTGAGCGCCGGCGGCCGCACCGGTCTGACGGCCATTGTGGTGGCGATCCTGTTCCTGCTGGCGCTGTTCTTCTCGCCACTGGCCGCCAGTGTTCCGGCATTTGCCACAGCGCCGGCACTGCTGTTCGTCGCTGTCCTGATGACTTCCGGCCTGGCCGAAATAGACTGGGACGACATCACCGTTGCCGCACCGGTCGTGGTCACTGCGCTGGCCATGCCATTCACTTACTCCATCGCCAACGGCATCGCCTTCGGTTTCATTTCCTGGACCGCCATCAAGCTGCTGTCCGGTCGCGGCCGTGAGCTGAACCCGGCGCTGGTGATTCTGTCGATTCTGTTTGTGATCAAGTTGGGTTGGTTCAACGCATGACTTTTGATTCCCAGGCTTACACCGTTCAGCTTGAAGAAAAGGTCACGCGCCTGCGCGACCTGCTGGCCCCGTTCGATGCGCCTGAGCCAGCCGTATTTGACTCGCCGCTGAAGAACTTCCGCCTGCGTGCCGAATTCCGCCTGTGGCGTGAAGCCGGCGAGCGTCACTACGCGATGTTTTCCCAGGAAGACAAACGCACGCCGATCCTGATCGAAGAGTTCCCGATTGCCAGCCTGCGCATCAATCAACTGATGCCGCAGCTCAAGGCCGCGTGGAAAGCCAGTGCGGCCCTGAGCCACAAGCTGTTTCAGGTGGAGTTCCTGACCACATTGGCCGGCGATGCGATGATTACCCTGTGCTATCACCGCCCGCTGGATGAACACTGGCACGCGGCGGCGTCGAAACTGGCGGCCGACTTGAACGTCAGCGTGATCGGTCGCTCCAAGGGCAAACGCGAAGTGATCGGCCACGATTACGTGGTCGAAAAACTGGAAGTCGGTGGCCGCACGTTCAGCTATCGTCAGCCGGAAGGCGCGTTCACCCAGCCCAACGGCACCGTGAACCAGAAGATGTTGAACTGGGCTTTTGACGAGCTCGGCGATCGTCCCGACGATCTGTTGGAGCTGTATTGCGGCAACGGCAACTTCACGCTGCCGCTCGCGACCCGCGTACGCAAAGTGCTGGCCACAGAGATCAGCAAGACCTCAGTCAACGCGGCGCTGAGCAACCTCAGCGAAAACGCGGTGGATAACGTCACGCTGGTGCGCCTGTCCGCTGAAGAGCTGACTGAAGCCCTGAACGAAGTTCGCCCGTTCCGTCGCCTGCACGGCATCGACCTCAAGAGCTACGAGTTCGGCAGCGTCTTCGTCGACCCGCCTCGCGCCGGCATGGACCCGGACACCTGCGAATTGACCCGACGCTTCGACAATATCCTGTACATCTCCTGCAACCCGGAAACCCTCGCGGCCAACATCGCCCAGTTGCACGACACCCACCGCATTACCCAATGCGCAATGTTCGACCAGTTCCCGTGGACTCACCACATGGAATCCGGGGTGTTGTTGACCCGTCGTTGATTGCTGCTGAGCGATACAAAACAGCCGTCATTTCGACGGCTTTTTTGTGCGTGCTCATTCGGTGATTTCTGGCTTGCGCGGACGTCCGCCCTTGCGACCATTGGCCCGCGCAGCCTCCGCTTTGGCTGCGCTGCTTTGGCGACCATTGCGCGAAGCAATGACCGAGGCGGCCATGTCCATCAGCGGCTTGCTCGCCGAGATCATGCCGGCGATGGATACATGCAAATCCTTGCCCTCATGGCAGAGGGCGGTTCCGGAAAAGCCGACTTTCAGGTCGGCGAAATCCTCGACCTCGAATCCATTGAACTCCGGATAGTGCTGCACCGGCAGCAGCACGCCACTGCCATCAACGAAACTGACTGCCAGACACGGCTCCACATAGGACACGGCCGTCACGTGCAAACCAGCTTTGTGGCGCACTTGCCCACGACGGATGGCCATATCCAGCGCGGCCTCTGTCACAGGCCGATCCGCCAGTGTTTTCGCCTCTATCGATTTCATAACTTGATCTCCACACCCTCCGAAACGCCAAACAGCGCCAGTAAGGTCTTGTTCGTCTCGGGCTCATAGCAAGCCGAATAAATCATGTTGGTCGCACTGGAGGAACAATTTCATGCTAACCCATCAGTTAGGTTAATGAGCCCAATGACTCGTCATTCCCTTGAAAATCCGATAACCGGTGCAAGCCTGCACGTTATCTCCCGAACTTGAGGCTAGCGTTCCAACTCGCATCGGGCATGGCGATACGCTGCAAAAATGGTAAGCAATCCTTTCACCAATTTGATAAACACTGCATCAAGCCCTTCATTTGATCCCCGGTGTAATCAATCATGCAGCGAACATTCGACGATCTTCAGCTCGGCAGCATCGAACTGTTTTGCCTCGCCGCCGAAGCGGGCAGCTTCACCGCCGCAGCGCTGGTCGCTGGCGTGACGCCGGCAGCGGTGAGTCGGTCCGTGTCGCGCATGGAGGAACGCCTGGGTGTGCGGCTGTTCGCGCGCACCACTCGCAGCGTCAAACTGACGGATAGCGGGCGCCGGTATTACGAAGAATGTCGTCAGGCGCTGGCGCAATTGGTCGAGGCTCAGCGCGAAGTGATGGGCCAGCAGCAAGAGCCTTCCGGCACCTTGCGCATCAGTATTCCCACGACGTATGCGCATCACCGGATCCTGCCGTTGCTGCCGGCGTTTCGGGAGCGTTTTCCGCAGGTGAAAGTCGAGTCGCACATCAGCAATCGCAACATCGATTTCGTTGGTGAAGGCTATGACCTGGCCATCCGCGTGCGGGCGATTCCGGATTCCGGGCTGATCGCCCGGCAACTGGAGGACGCGCAATTGGTGATGATCGCCAGCCCCGATTACCTGAACCGCGCGGGCACGCCGCAAACCCTGGATGACCTGAAAAATCATGAATGCATCCAGTACGATTTGCCCAGCAGCGGTCGGCGGATTGCCTGGCTGTTCAACGACGATGGCGTGCAGCGCGAAATCCTCGCCGAGGGCGATCTCAGTTGTTCCGACGACGTGCTGGGCGGTGTGACGCTGGCCAAACATGGGGCGGGGCTCTTCCAGACTTATCGTTTTATCGTCGAAAAAGAGCTGGCCGATGGCTCGCTGGTGGAAATCCTCAAACCTTACGGCGGACGGTCACGACCATTCACCCTGCTTTACCCGCAAAGCCGCCATGTGCCTCTGCGATTACGGGCGTTTATTGATTTCCTGATCGAGCATTTGCCGCGTTGAGATGCCGAAACCGTCCGATCACCGCACACAAACCTCCGTCTCGGCGCCTGTTCAATTGACCAAATTAACCATCTAGTACAATTTATCTCCACAGGCTGAAGCATCAGCCCATGCCAAAAATAATATGTGGAGAGACCCTGATGAACCCTATCGTTCTGGTGCTCAACGGCCCGAACCTGAACTTGCTCGGCACCCGTGAACCGGCAACCTACGGCCACGAAACCCTGGCGGATATCGCAGCGTTGTGCGGCCGGGCCGCCGAAGAGTTCGGCCTGGCGGTGGAGTTTCGCCAGACCAACCATGAAGGCGAACTGCTCGACTGGATTCATGCCGCCCGCGGCCGTTGCGCCGGGATCGTCATCAACCCCGCCGCCTGGACTCACACCTCGGTCGCCATTCGTGACGCCCTGGTCGCCAGCGAATTGCCGGTGATCGAAGTCCACCTGTCCAACGTCCATGCTCGTGAACCTTTCCGCCACCACTCCTTTGTTTCAGCCATTGCCACCGCAGTAATGGCCGGTTTCGGCAGCCACGGCTATCGCCTGGCGCTGGAGCATTTCAGCCTGCGCTTGAAAGGGTGAACGCCGTGACTCAGAACTACGCGGTACTGGCCGGGCTGATCGGCGCCGGCATTCAGGCGTCCCGTACGCCCGCACTGCATGAACATGAAGGCGACGCCCAGGGTTTGCGTTACCTCTACCGCCTGATCGATCTCGATCAGTTGAAACTCGACAGCAGCGCCCTCCCCGACCTGTTGATGGCGGCGGAACGTATGAACTTCACTGGCCTGAACATCACCTTTCCGTGCAAGCAGTCGATCATCCCGCTGCTCGACGAATTGTCGCCGGAAGCCCGCGGTATCGGCGCGGTGAATACGGTGGTGTTGAAGGACGGTAAACGCATCGGCCACAACACCGATTGCCTGGGTTTTGCCGAAGGTTTTCGCCGTGGCTTGCAGGGCGTTGCCCTTGAGCGTGTCGTCCAGATGGGCGCCGGTGGTGCCGGGGCGGCAGTGGCCCACGCGCTGTTGAGCGAAGGCGTACAGCGGCTGAGCATTTTCGATGTGGAAATCAGTCGCGCGCAAAGTCTGGCAGACAATCTCAATCAGCATTTCGGCGCTGGCCGAGCCGTGGCGGGTCATGATTTGCCGAACACGCTGGCTCAGGCTGACGGCCTGGTAAACACCACGCCCATGGGCATGAAAAAACTGCCTGGCATGCCGGTCCCGGTGGAGTTGCTAAGGCCACAGTTGTGGGTGGCGGAGATCGTGTACTTCCCGCTGGAAACCGAACTGCTGCGCAACGCCCGCGCCTTGGGATGCCGGACACTGGATGGCGGCAACATGGCGGTGTTTCAGGCGGTGAAGGCGTTTGAATTGTTCAGCGGCGTGGTGCCGGATGCGCAGCGAATGCTGGCGCATTTTCAAAGTATGAATAGCTGAAAAGCTTCGCGGGCAAGCCTCGCTCCTACAGATCAACGTAAAACCTGTAGGAGCGAGGCTTGCCCGCGAAGGCGTCAGGCCTGCAGGTATCGCAACACCGACTCGCAAATCATCTCCCGATGACGCTGCTTGATGCTTTCGTCAGGCAGGTCGATCTGAAAAATCTCACCAAATGTATGGCGGTTCGACACGCGATAGAAACAGAACGAACTGATCAACAGATGCACATCCAGCGGCTCAAGCCCCGCCCGGAACACACCCTCTTCAACCCCGCGACGCAATATCACGCCCAGTGAATCAAGAATGGTGTTGTTCATCGCCTTGATCGCATCGGAGCGCTTCACGAATTCGGCGTTGTGAATGTTCTCGATGCTGACGATGCGCACGAAATCGACATTGCGATCATGGTGATCGAAGGTGAATTCCACCAGCCGCCGAATCGCCTCCACCGGCGCCAGTTCGGCCAGGTGCAGGCGGTTTTCGGTGCTGCGGATATCGCCGTAGAGTTTCTCCAGCACCTCGATGTAGAGCTGTTCCTTACTGCCGAAGTAGTAATAGATCATGCGTTTGGAGGTGTGGATACGCTCGGCGATCGCATCGACGCGAGCGCCGGAAAGCCCCTGCTGGACGAACTCTACAATGGCCTCTTGAAGAATGTTCTCGCGGGTCTTTTCCGGGTTGTTCTTGCGACTCTTGCGTGGCTCGGCCAAGGGTTCGTCGGGCGCTACGGAGAGTTCTGATGTCATTGTCATTGCGGGCTCACGGCCATCACTGCACAGGCTGGCGATTATGAGCCGCACGGCACAGTGAAGGAAGCCGCGCGGCAGCGGTTTAACCTCGCGTTTACGAAATTGCTACAACTTCGCCTGACGAATGGCGCCGCTACGGGATTTGGCCATCGCCGCCAGCCGCACCGCCACGTTGGCCGCGCCGTAACCGGCATAGCCGTTCTTGCGCTGGATGATTTCAAAGAAGAACCGCCCTTCGAACGGCTCGGTGTAAACGTGGAACAACTCACCGCCCTGGGCATCACGGTCGTAGAGCACGTTGTAATAAGCCAGTTCGCTGAGGAATTCGTCGTCGAAATCGAACCGCGCCGCCAGGTCATCGTAATAGTTGAGCGGGATATCCAGCAGCGGTACGCCCGCCTCCTTGGCCCGACGGACTTCAGCAAAGATATCGTCGCAGTCAAACGCGATGTGATGCACACCGGAGCCGCGATAACTCGACAGCGCGTGTGAGATCGCGGTGTTTCTGTTCTCGGAAATGTTCAGCGGCAAGCGGATCGAACTGTCGCGGCTACGCAGCGCCCGGCTCTTCACCAGACCATACGGATCGGGCAGCACCACCTCGTCATCAGCTTCGAAATCCAGCAGGCTTTTGTAGAACAGCACCCAACTGTCGAGGCTGTCGGCCGGCAACGCCATGGCCATGTGGTCGATGCGCTTGAGGCCACCGCTGGCCGTTTCCGTCGGTTGCAGATTGAAGTCGGTGCCGTAGACGTCGGCGTCCTGGTCCACCAGGTAAATCAGGCTGCCATCCGGCGCGCGCACCGCAGCCAGTTCCAGCTCATTGGGGCCGACCAGTCCGCGATAGGGCTGACCTTTGTAAGCCACGGCCCGGGCCAGCGCGCTGGCGCTGTCATTGACCCGCACCGCAGTGGCGCAAAGCGACGGGCCATGAGCTTCGAAAAAGCTGTGGGCAAACGAGTAGGGCTCGGAGTTGAGAATCAGGTTGATGTCACCCTGACGCATCAGGCTCACGCTTTTTGAACGGTGTTGACCGGCCTTGACGAAGCCCAGCCGTTCCAGCCAATGAGAAAGCCTGGCGCCGAGGCTTTCGTCCACGGCGAACTCAAGAAATTCGATGCCGTTGTATTCACTGGCCTTCGGCGTCTCGAACAGAATGTCCGGGCTGGCCGCAGGTTTGGTTTCCTGCGCCAGCCGCTCGCGGGTCTTCTCTTCCAGGTACAGCAACGAACGCAAACCATCGGCGGCGTTGGCCCGTGGCGGTGCGGCGCGGAAGCCGTCGTTGAAGATTTCGAGCGACAACGGCCCGGTGTAGCCACTTTTGATGATCGGCGCGAGGAACCCCGGCAAATCGAATTCGCCCTGCCCCGGGAAGCAGCGGAAATGCCGGCTCCATTCCAGCACGTCCATGGCCAGGATCGGCGCGTCGGCCATTTGCACGAAGAAAATTTTCTCGCCGGGAATGTCGGCGATGGCACTCGGATCGCCCTTGAGCGACAACGTGTGGAAACTGTCCAGCAACACGCCCAGACTTGGGTGGTCCGCCTGGCGAACGATGTTCCATACCTGTTGCCAGGTGTTGACGTGCCGGCCCCAGGCCAACGCCTCGTAACCGATTCGCAGGCCACGCGCACCGGCGTGTTCGGCCAACAGGCGCAAGTCGTCGACGAGGATTTGCTCATCACCCACGGAATCGGCGGAAGCGTTGCTGCACACCAGCACCAGGTCAGTGCCCAGTTCCTGCATCAGGTCGAACTTGCGCTCGGCCCGCTCCAGATTTCGCGGCAGGCGGTCGCGGCGGCAGCCTTCGAAATCGCGGAACGGTTGAAACAGCGTGATGGCGATCCCGAGATCGGCGCACATCTGTTTAATTTCCCGAGGACTACCGTCGTAATAGAGCAGGTCGTTCTCGAAAATCTCCACCCCGTCGAAACCGGCGGCGGCAATGGCTTCGAGTTTTTCCGGCAGGGTACCGCTCAAGGACACGGTGGCAATGGAACGCTGCATGTTTCGACTCCCGGTGGTGGAGACTGTCTTGTTAGAGGTTTTGTAGGAGCCGGCTTGCCGGCGATGGCGATTTCGCGGACGCCATCGCCGGC
>NZ_JAHBDB010000042.1:0-44270 GCF_019956105.1 Pseudomonas sp. BF-RE-25 | reverse complement strand
CCTTTATCCCCACCCCCCAAACTCCTACATTGAGCTCCAACACCTACCCATCATCCCGATGAGCAGGTCACTGGAGATCTTCCTCATGCCTTTTGTAAGCGTACGCATTACCCGCGATGGCGTTACCTCTGAGCAGAAAGCTCAGGTGATCGCTGAAATCACTGAAACACTGGAACGCGTCCTCAAGAAGGACCCGCACCTGACCCACATCGTGATCGAAGAAGTCGACACCGATAACTGGGGCTACGCCGGGATCACTACCACCCAGTACCGCAAGCAACTGGCTGAGAAGGAGGGCAAGTCGTGACTGCGTCGGTCTCCATCGATTTCGTCTCCGACGTGGTGTGCCCTTGGTGTGCATTGGGCGCGACGGCGTTAGAGCAGGCGATTGAGAACGTGGCGGGTGAAGTTTCGGTGGAGCTGACCTACAAGCCGTTCGAGTTGAACCCGAACATGCCGCCTGAAGGCGAGAAAGCCGTCGAGCACTTGATGCGCAAATACGGGCGCACCGCTGAAGACGTCGCCTCCGGCAAAGCGATGCAGATCGCTCGCGGTGAAGCACTCGGTTTCAAGTTTGACCTGGAGAAGCGCACCCACTTCTACAACACCTTCGATGCTCACCGTCTGCTGTTGTGGGCGTTACAGGAAGGGCGGCAAGTTGCGCTGAAGAAGATCCTGCTACGCGGTTACTTCACTGACGGCCAGAACCCGAGTGATCGCGAGACGCTGGTTCGACTGGCAGCCGAAGCGGGGCTGGATGCAGCGGCGGCTCAAGAGGTGTTGGCGTCCGGAGCGTTCGCCAAAGAAGTGCGTGAGCTGGAAGCTTTTTACCAGCAGCACGGTATCAATTCGGTACCGGCCATGATCCTCAACGGTCGGCACTTGGTGTCCGGTTCGCAGTCGGTCGAGTACTACGAGCAAATGTTGAGACAAATGGCGAAGGAACCCGCCGAAGCCTGATTACTTACTTTTCAAACCATCATTTATTAGTAGAGGTTCATCATGAGCAATTCGAAAAAAGTCATCGTAATTACTGGCGCCTCCCAAGGTCTCGGCGCCGGCATGGTCAAAGCGTTCCGTGATCTGGATTACAAAGTTGTCGCCACTTCCCGTTCGATCAAGCCATCCACCGATCCGGACATCCTCACCGTGGCCGGCGACATCGGCAACCCGGAAGTCGCTCAACAAGTGATCCGCGAAGCCATCGCACGTTTCGGCCGCGTCGACACCCTGGTCAACAACGCCGGTATCTTCGTCGCCAAACCGTTCACCCAGTACACCGCTGAAGACTACGCCAATGTGCTGTCGGTGAACCTGAATGGCTTCTTCTACATAACCCAACTCGCGATCACCGAGATGGAAAAACAAGGCAGCGGCCACGTCGTCAACATCACCACCAGCCTGGTCGACCACGCTATCGACGGCGTGCCATCGGTACTGGCTTCGCTGACCAAAGGTGGCTTGAACGCGGCGACCAAATCCCTGGCCATCGAATACGCCAAGCGCGGGATTCGGGTCAACGCGGTTTCCCCAGGCATCATCAAGACGCCAATGCACGGTGAAGAAACCCACGCAGCGCTGGGCGCTCTGCACCCGGTCGGGCACATGGGCGAGATCAGCGACATTGCGCAGGCGGTTGTTTATCTGGATAGCGCTAACTTTGTTACCGGCGAAATCCTGCATGTGGATGGTGGGCAGAGCGCGGGTCACTAAGACCGGTTTTTTCAAACTGCGGAAACAACAAAGCCCTCGTATTTCTACGAGGGCTTTTTTTATTTGCCTGCCACATTAATCAGTCAGTTGACTGGTGTTATCGCGGATGATGTCGTAATAGTGGCTGGCAATGATTGTCCCTGCCACAGCGCCCAAAAGGAGTTGAGTTAATTTCATGAGTTTTTCCACCATTGACGGTTTCAACACTGAACATTTCGCACACGATGAACATATTCGGCAGCTATTGCAGGGGTGGAAAAAGTCGATTGACCGTTACCTGCGCAATGTTGAAAAAGCGACTGGAGAATCCTGCTGTGATGCACCTTGGTGGTACAACGAGAGGACTAGCATCAGTGTTCTGGCGGGCGCGGCGTGGATCAATCAGTGGTCGGCGCTTGAGGAGTACAGCACGACCAAGCGCGGGGCCCCAGATGAGAACCTTGAGAAAAATCATCGCACCGGGCGTGCCGATCTGATGGTGCAGACACCCGAAGTTTCTTTTGCATTCGAAGCCAAGCAGGCATGGCAACGAATTGGCACACGCACCACAGCAGGTGCTCGTAGCAAGAACATCCTCAAGAAAAAGAAATCTGCCTGGAAGGATGTTAGAGAGTTGAGCGTGCAGGAAGCGGACTACCGATTTTCAGCTACTTTCGCCGCGCCTTTCTTTCCCGATTCCGATTTCGAGAAGCTACTGGAAAACTCGGGCAAAAAGCCGGTAACGGCCTACATCAAGGCTTGGTACGAAGAACTTCATGAGCAATTGAGTAGCCAGGCACGTGGTCGGACCCATTACGTGGCGGCCTACTTTCCGGACCCGGAGAGTGGTTTGGTTACCAGCACGTCCGGGTTTCATTATCCGGGGGCTGTTCTCATTCTTGAGCAGTGCCAGAAGGGCAATTAAAGCGCCGCGTGAGTCACTAAGACCTGCGTTCCAAACCCCGGAAACAACAAAGCCCTCGTATTTCTACGAGGGCTTTGTTGTTTCTGGTACAGGGAATCGAGCCTCGAAACTGCTGATTGCGAAAGAAGTGCTTCATACCTATAAAGCTCACCGAAAAAATGATTGGGGTCCGTGGAGTTCCTCTTTTTGAGAGACAGGAAATCCACGGAGCTTGAACGTGGTTTTTTGCGTGCAGCGTTCTATTCAATCGAGTCGAGTTGGTCCAGTGCACGGTTCACCGAGAGTTCTGCCACCATCAGAATCTGGTGAACGCCCAGCAGGGAGTTGCGACTTGGCCCCGTCTCTCGGTCTGCCACATCCATGGTGATAACGCTGGCGGATGCCAGCGACTCGCTGACACAACCCAGCAGGGTTTGGACGTCGACTTCCGGGTTGACGCTGTACATCGTGCAAGGCATGCGCGGGGTAGCCTTAATGTCGGCGAAGGAGGCGTGGTGATCATCCTCGTCGCGGGTTTCGGAGCTTTCGTTCGGAGATGCTTTATCTGCATCCGGAGGATCAGGGGTTACTTTACGCATGAGTACGTTTCCCTATTGGGTGCCGACCCTTCCCGCCGCTAAGTGAAAAGGGTGGCAGCTGCACGCAGGTTAGCGGACCGGGGAACGTCTCAAAGCCGGTGCGCCCGAAGGCGCCCTGCATACAGCCACCATCAAACCGCAGGCATGAAAAAACACCTGTGGGATGGATGCACGTGCAAAAGACGAACCTCGAGCCGCTAAGCCCGGCCACTGATTGGCAGTGGCAGGTCAACGATAGAGCCCGGGCTTTAGCCGCACAAGCCGGCGGATTCTGGGGTAACTGTAGGCAATGCCGCAAGGTTTTGTAGCTTTCAGGAAGTGACGCGCAACGCCATTAAACAAGCATCGATAACCAAGACATACATCCGACATACAAGACTTTCAAGGGAGCATTTCCACAGAGCAACGAGGAAATCTCCGACGAGTTTCCAGGCTTACCTCTCGGATATTTGGGGTATCGCGTAGTTACGAAAACAGTCAGCCTGAAAACGAAAAACATCGTGAAGCATCTTACGACGACCTGCCAATTCAAGTGAGCGCTCGGAGGTGTAAGATGCCCAACATACGTTCATCATCGAGGCTGCCATGACCGGGATATCCCTGAACCTGCCGGAAGACCTTTCGAACTCCCTCGCCGATCTGGCCAAGACGAATGGCCAAAGTGTGAGCTACTTGGCGATGGACGTTCTTCGTGACTACATCGAGCACGAGAGGACACTGACTGTACAGATCGAACTGGCGGTGGAAGAGGCCGATCAAGGTAAATTCGCCTCCGATGATCAGGTAGCGGCGATGCGCGCCCGGCGTTGGAGCAGGAATGCGGGTTGAGTGGCTTGAAAAAGCCCTCAAAAACCTGGAGGACGAAGCGAGCTACATTGCCCTTGAAAACACCAAGGCTGCTGACGACTTCTCCGATGCGATCTTTGCCAGCGTAGACAAACTTGCCGAATTCCCAGGCATGGGCCGTGAAGGTCGAGTCAAAAACACGCGCGAATGGGCAGTGCCCAACTGGTCTTATCTCATTCCCTACCGGGTACGCGGTGATCGCCTTCAAGTCCTCGGAGTGTTTCACACACGGCAACGCCCTCGTGCCAATTGGTAGAGTGATCTCCAGAAACAACAAAGCCCTCGTATTCCTACGAGGGCTTTGTTTTGTATGGCGGCACCAGGAGTCGAATAAGAAATTAACGAACTGATTTACGTATTTTTAATATCAATTATAAAAATTACTATCCCTAAGATTATCCTAATCAGCCTTCGCATTTTATTCGTCACACCAACTCTCTGCTGAACTCTCAGCTAATCTCGGGGTGGCACTCTAATTTCGCGTTCCTTTGCATTGGGGATATCGCGAGCACCCCCAGAACGATTTCCCGGCGTAAGGACCTTTTTTGGCCTTACGCTTCACCATCGAAGCACGGCATATTGGGCACGTGAGGGCAGATGTTGCCCGACCTGGAGCTGACCCCCGTTGTATGTTTGAAGAAGGAGGGGCATGCGGCGGCGCATGGTAATGGCTCGATGGGGCTGGCATAGGCTTTAGTATGGGCAAATTAAGTGCACCGTGTGGTGGCGTCTTAATTCCCAGAGCGGCACAAGTCTGTTCGGCTTGGGCGCGATCGGCCAAGGCTTGTATTAGAGCCGGCTCAGGCAGACCTTTGTTGCTGACCAGTCTCGATGGTGCACCCCGCAGGGCCGCCAGCCCTGCCCGCAATTTGCCTTGCAAGGCTGCTCGTTTGGATGCTGCCGCTGCACGAGCAGCATCTTCGACTTGCTGATCTGAAGGATCAGGCGTTGGGTTATATCGAAACTTCATCTCTTGCTCACGACGCCATTGGAGAAGCTTGCCGGTCAACGATTCGCCGAAACCAGGTACAGCCATCACTGCGTCGTAGCTGATATCTGCCGCAGATTCGATGCCAAATGAGGCCAATGTGGCCATCTTTGCCGGACCGATCCCTGAGATCTTCACTCGACTTAGAAGGAACCGATCCAAGAACTGGTGACGTTGACGAGCTTCGCGGGTTGTCTTCAAGCGTTCCAGCTCACGGGCCAACCCTGCTTCGAGTTGTTGGTACTGCCCGATGCAATTTTCCAGATCATTGTGCAAGTGGAAGAGTTCAGTGAAGCCGACTCGCTGAAGGTGAGCAATAGAAGCCACCTGCACCCGATTGTCGGCATCTGCATAAGCCTTAAGTGGTGGTGCATGATCGACTTTCGCGGACAGCAAGCGAGACAAACCGAAAACACCCAAGCCGATCCAGACAATCGCACCACGCGGAGCGATTGCAAATGCGATAAGGGCAGCCAGCATGATCAGGCCACCGACAAACCGTTGGGTCGTTTGTCTGCTTTTGGCTTCCCTGAGAGCGCTGGGCGAGGAGCCAGGATCACCCTTCCACGTCGGAAGGATGTCTGCGGGGCGAGGCATGGGGGCCGCTCGAATGGCCGCCGCGATCTTGCCGAGATCAAAGGGCTCGCCCCCTGAGGTGGGCACTGACGCTGCTCCTGAAGTAAAGACTGCAGGGAACATCTCGACGCCGGACTGACTGGCGATCCGGCACCACACGCAGCTTGATGCTGCATGAGGGAAGTAGTGCGTGGGCGTTTTTGGGCACCGACGCAAGCTGGTTTCCAGTTCCTGCAGAAGCTTGACCCAGATCGTAGGGTTGGGGCGGGCTGCGGGATCGAGACCAAACGAGGCCTCAAATGCCTCCGCGACTGGTTGCGGCAAGTCAATGAGTTGGATCGCTCCAGGCGGTGGTATGGTTTGCGTCGTGCTCCGTCGTACCACCGAATAAGCAAAGCGGTGTTGCGCAATGCCTTGACCAAGAGAGAGGTCTGCGCCGCTATAGCGGCCGGAGTAAGGGTGTTTACCCATGGCCAGCAACTGGAAGATCGCGACAGCGAGGCCAAAATTGTCATGCGCGTATGTTCGTTCGACCTGGCTCAGGTTCAGACCATGTAGCTCCGGCGGCGTAAAATCCTCAGTTCCGACAACACATGGATAGGAACGGCCGTTCAGTTTGAACTGAAAGCTGTCGGCGTCAATTAGCGCCACGGTGGCGTCGGGAGCAACCAGGACGCCGGAGTGGTTAAAGTCTCCGATGACGCATCCGGCTTGATGTACGGTCGCCACAGCACGCGCGACGTTTTGTGCGGCCCGGATCAGGAAGCGATAATCGACATCGGGAAATTGAATCTTCCGGGACTTGGGGCTATAGAGCTCATGTATTGGGCGGTATCCCGACACCAATCGCATGGTGAAACCGGCGAAGACTCCCAAATTATCAGTCGCGATCTCAGACGGGAATGCAATCAGGCTGGTTTTTTCCGCTAGCTGGCTTTCCACCATGGCACGGACTTTAGATTCACGTGAGCTCCGTAAATTTTCCTTGTATACCTTGACTGCTTGATCGGCGCGACCAGGTATGGCGTAGACGTCACCCTCGCCCCCTTTGCCTAGGCGCTTACCGAGCTCCATGCTCTTCCCATCAATGCGAATCGGAGAACTGCTCATCGCCTCGAAATCAAGATCAGAGTTTTATCGTCGTCCGTGCGTTCGCACAGCCGTGGACTATCGAGATACTGGGCAAGCGCGTTCGACAATCCGGCGAGCCGCCCTTTACCGTCGGCCCCGTCTACGGCCTTGATCATCGGGTCGAAGAAGCGGGCATATGGCTGCTGGGTTGCCTGCTCTAACGCAATTGTCTCAAGCCCGTCAGAAAAAAGTGCAAAGGCATCGTATTCACACTGACGACGGAAGAGACGCAATCGAGGCTCGGGATCATCCGTGACGAAATACGTAGTGGACGCGAACTCGCCATTTTCGGGCCAACATAAAGCCTCCCACGCCCCCTTTTGACGGCCCACAAGTGCGCTATCACCGATCTGAAGAGTCAGGAGCTCATCTTTGAACACGACTAACATGACCAAAGTTGCAGCAAACTGACGACGAGTGAGATTACGTCGTGCCGCCACCGCGCTGAGGCGGTCACGCAACTCGTCTATCCAGCACCGAATGACCTCGTCACCCGGTAGCTGATCGTGATTTGAGAACCAATCCTTGAAAGCGAGGATAAGGTGACGACAGACCAAGGATGCTCCTTCGCCACCGTGGCTGGCGCTGCCCGCACCGTCGGAAACCACCGTACACAGCGCACGCGAACTGAGCCGGACGCCGTAGGCGTCCTGCTTCCGGGTTCCCAGTCGCTGGTGGGATGTGCCGATTCTAGAAGCTGCCGCCCAGCGCCAGCGAGGGTTAGCCAGCAACGGCCCACCCATCGGGAGCAGTAGGATTCGTCAGCGGCACAGCATCCCCTGGATTGGATTGCGAAACTGCACTCAGGGAGCTAGAGAGCCATGCGAACAGTTCACGGAACGCTAAGCCCTTTAGCTTGAGGGGTTGCCGGGTCGCGAGCTGCGTGAGGATGGAAATATCAGCGCCCTCTACCCCGACCGCGTAGAACATGAACTCTTTACGCTCTTCGCCTGAATGAACTCGTTGACGAGCTTCGCTCCAACTGTCCGTGGGAGCTCCATCAGTAATGAGGAATACCCATGGCCGGTAGTACTTGATGCCATTTGCGCGGTAGCTATCTTTCCTTTCGCGCAAAAGGTCTAATGCGCGTACCACAGCCTCCCCCATCGGCGTCGTGCCGCTCGCCTCCAACATTTCGGGGTAGAAGCCATCCACTGTAGTAAATTCCGTTCGGACAGAGACAGGACCGAACGTCACCACAGCGAGCTCTACGCGTTTGGCGGCCATGGTGTCGGCGTGCAGGTCTTCTTTGAAGAACTGCAGCGCATCATTTAACTCTTGGATCGGACGACCTTGCATCGATCCAGAGGTATCAAGCAATAGCACGCAAGGGCAACGCTGTTCGGGGTTTTCCGCGAACTCCGCATCCGCAAAAGGTTGTTGCTCGAAATTATCCATTTTTCCCTCGTTCATCGTTCCTGACTCCAATCTGCTCAGTAGGCAAAATGCGCGCCAGCCAAATGATGTGCAGAAGCACAGTCTTTAAAAAGGCTTAGCTGCTAGCCATTCAGCGGGGCGCTGGGTCTTTCCGCGAAACTAACCAGCTGGCGATGCTTTTTGGCAGAGTCCGCTTGCCATCGTCCTAACTCTTGATCATAGCTTATGGCCACCAAGCGGGCTACCTACCGGTGGTGGTTGATGGCCTGCTCGACGTATGAGCGCTGCGTCTGATCTGGGTGGGTATATCCACAACGGAGATTGTTAATTAATATTCAATTATAAATAAAAGATAAAGCTTTAGTATTAGGCGTGGTGTCGCTGTCTCGCTCAGAAAGGCGATTTATGGTAAATATTTACGATAAAATTTTTACCAAAATATCAGTCAGTGGTGCAATAGGCGCAAGTAATGTCTCGTTCTACTGAAAATGCGCCGAAATCAAAAGTGCTCAGATTGAACTCTAGTCGTTTATTGACTACTGCTAAAAATTGGATGGGGACTCCGAAGATTACTTTAATTGCTTCTGTGGCAGTAATTGATGCGGAAACGCCACATACAGGTCCCATGCTACCAATCTTGCGATACTTTCTATTTAGCTTCTTCACGCCAAATAATTCTGCCGCATTAGTGGGGGAAAGTATTTTGTCGAAGCAGTGAAGACAAGCAGTAACACCAGGAATTATTACTTGTCCAATCAATGTTAGATGTAAATTATATCCGCCTCCAATTATATGTGGTATTTTGTGGCTCAGGCAAAAGTCTGAAACAATTTTAGATGTGGTGTCCACGCTCGGAGAGTCTGCGCAATTTATAACTAGATCTGGGAAGTTGGTTAGCGATAAATCTTCGACTGATTCCATTTTTTTGCATATGGCGGTTATATCAACATCGTATGCTTGTTTGATATTGTTGTGAGCAGCTATGACTTTTGGCGTGCCAACATCGGCTTCAAAAAATAAATCCTGCCTATGGAGATTTGATAGCTCAACGTTGTCATTGTCCATGACGGTTATATTTTGTGCGCCTGCTTTCACAAGGCAATGTAAAACCCAAGATCCTACAGCCCCTAGGCCAATTATAAGTATATTTGCTTTTGAGCCTTGATAGATGGATCTATGGACTTCTGATGTGGAATGAAAATAGCTCTCCAATGTATTGATTAAGCGCGGGTGGGAGTTTATGTCGGACTGTAAATATGGCTCATCTACTTCAATTAAAACATACTTGTTTTTTAGAAATAGGACTAGTGTGCATAGTTCTGCAGTTGAAATTTCCGGATACAAACAGCTTACATCGTTGACCGATAGCGAGCCATCAAATCGGTGCAGTAGTCCGATAATTTCAGGATAGTCTAGCTCGATCGAAAATCCGGTTCTCAGATTACTATCAAAAAACTCTACGAATCTTTTAGTTTTTACGATCGCAACGCAACTCCTTAACCGGTATGTTTTATTTTCCACAGACATTGCATCCTTCCTTCGCTAAAATTTCTACCCATTCTATCTCGCCTTTGCCGATTATAAATTCCCCGCGCTGCGATATTCTGGATTTGTAGGCGTCGCCGCCTGCCAGATAGTTCAAAATTTGAATGCAAGCGAATGATGCAGAAAATAGCGACATGCTGTAAGTTCCGCCGCTACCACCTATAATATGTGTTCTTGCTGGATTGGTTTTATGGACTTTGTAAGTTGGTTTCCAGTCCGCCAGCGCAGCACTAAAAAAACCACTGCAGCAATCAATGCAGACCGACTCTCCAGGTATATAGAAGTCGCCTGTGCTCATGAGATGTGCATCAAATCCACCAGCAACATAAAGTGGAATGTTTTTTTCCCATAAATAGCGACCAAGCTTGACAGAGGTGTGTCCGATATAAGGTTCGTCAGCCGTATTAACAACCAACGTGACGTCGTCAACAAGACTAGATAGGTCTGTTAAAGGTAGGAGTTTTTCTCTGACGCACGTGATTCTGACTGCGGAATTGATCTTTTTCAGGTGGCGCTTAAGCGCATCTACCTTGGCCTCACCGACTTCTTTAGCTGAAAAAAATGGGTGCCGCTCGGCGGATTGAGAGGAAAGGACCTTGTTATCTACAAACGTGAATTTTGAAACACCGGCTCTGGCAAGGTTGATTGCAATAGAAGAGCCAACTGCACCTACACCAAAGATAACAACGTGACTGTTAATTATTTGCTCGTGAGCCTTGTTTGATGACAGTCCAAAAATCCAGTCCGACAAAAAATTGATTTGTCGCGAATATCGCGAGTTAGGGTCCTCAATAGTCGGGTGCTCTAGTACGCCCTTTGCAACTAAGTACTCAAAAATAGACTTGAGTTCTACTGAATCTAATTCGAATGCAAAACTTTTCAGGATTTTTGATAGTGGACTTAATCCATCAAGAGCTGCTAGCACATCACTAAATGGGGGGGCTATGCGAATGGAAAGCTTTTGTCTAGTGTTGATGTGATAGAACTGTATTGTGCAGACATCCGATTCGCCTGTGGATACGTAGACGTCTACGCTGTCTTTTATTTTTAAGACAGGATCATATGCAAGAGCTTCCATTCTTCATCCTGCTGAGAGGAATTGGTGCCACGTTCATGGCACCGCCCCTAGATCAATATTGCAAAACACCGGCGTTGGCTTCGAGATATTCATCCCATGAATCCAAGCTTCCATCATCAGATCCGATATTTGGGCGAGTGCAAACTCGAGTGCAGCAATCACTTCTACTTCCTGAGCAGGTTGTAGTGTATTTGGTACCTGCCTCGGGGTGTTCGCTCACTTCGGAAAACTTTAAACTAACCTTAGTTTTGACCATTGCTAACTCCGTTTACGTTATGGACACAGAGTCAAAACGATACCATACTGGCCTTCTCATGTCACTCATAGCTTCTACAAATGGAGTTACTGATGCAAGGAAGACTAAAAAGAAATTTCTTCACGGTTGTTGGTGCTAAAACAAACAATCTGAAAAATTTGAATGTTGAGATTAAATTAAACTCTCTTACAGCAATTACTGGTATAAGCGGTGGGGGCAAGTCCTCTTTGGCTTACGGAACGTTGTTTGCGATTTGTAAACAGCAGTTTAATCAGCTTGATTCAGGAGCCTATGATTATTCTGATTATAAGGTAGATTCATTTTATGGGTCATTACCGGCTATAGCATTAACGCAAAATAATTATAACTCTAACCCGAAATCTACTATTTATTCATATCTCGATGTTCCAAGTTATCTTTACTCGATCCTCCCTGATGGGAATACTCTGCTTGATCATTCGTCCCTTCGATTAAATAAGCTAGGGAACGAGTGTCCGCACTGTCAGGGAAGTAGGGAGTCATTGTCGTTATCCGAAAGTCTCATCGTTGATGATTTAAAGCCCTTAGAGAGAAACCCATTCAAGTGTTGGTCTGGTGCTAATTTAGCTAAGAATACAGCGCTTCTTCGCGCTTTTTGTGAGGATGAAGGGATAGATCTTAAAAAGTCAATATCCGAGTTGTCAGGAGACCAAAAATACAAGGTTCTCAATGGAGAATCCATAAAAAAATTTAAGGTGAATTTTGCTTTTGGTGGCAAGAGGCGTTCCAGAGAAGAACGGTATGTAGGCCCAGTGAAAGATCTGAGCGGATTTTCGGATAGCGATAAAATCTCACTATTTGAGAGTTTTAGAAAATTCTCCATACCTTTGCCATGTTCTTATTGTGATGCGACAGGACTGGATCCGTTAATATATAAAAAAAGTAAGGTCTCGGCGATTTCATTTTTTGATTTTTTACGGCATCCAATTATTGAAGTTGTTGAGCGCCTGAAGCGTTCTCACGAAAAATACCCGCCAGCACTTAGCGCGTTAATTTCTCAATTGGAAACGCTGGTTGAGCTAGGCTTAGGGTATGTTTCTCTGATCAGGCAAATTCCTACGTTATCCGGTGGTGAGTTGCAAAAGCTTAGATTTGGACAAGTGTGTAACACCTCAATTTCCGGGGTTATGTTTGTAATGGATGAGATTTCTTCACAGATATCTACCAATAGCCATGCTGCGCTGATTGAAAAAATGAAAAACATATGTGCCAATGGAAACACTATCGTGATGATTGAACATAATCATTACTTTATAAAGTCGGCGGACCAAGTAATTTGTATCGGTCCTGCTCCAGGGGATATGGGTGGTTATATTGTTCCTTATGTGGCTCCTGCTGATGAGTTGATTAGAGGTAGTAGAGAGTTTAAGTTGTCAGATATGCTTTCTCTGCCAAGCGTTAGCAAAAATAACGTGTTGAATATTGTTGTATCTATTCCCCAAGGTGCAGTGACTGGTATATGCGGTGTTTCTGGATCAGGTAAGTCTTCCTTTGCGGGGGCTATAAGCGAGGCGGTGCCAGGAGCTTATTATGTATCGCAAAAGCAAATGCGAGGCAATATTCGATCTACTGTAGCAACGGCGCTTGATTTGGTCGCGAATATTGCAACTATCTATTCATCAAATTCGAATGAGAGTAGGGAGCTTTTTCTTCCCCAGCCAGGAAAGCTAGGTTGCTGTGGGGCTTGTGGTGGAACAGGAGTCGTAGATTTTACTAGGACTTTTGAAAAAACCATCAAAATTACCTGCGCAGTCTGTGAGGGTGAATTATTTTCGGATATTGTTGATGCTGTTAAGGTCTGCGATATGAATGTGAAGGAGTTTTATGGCTTGCCGCTACACTCCTTGCCTAGCGAGCTGGTAGCTCAAAACAAAAAGCTCAGTACCGCAGTGAGGATAGCGGAAGCTCTCGGCGTATCGCACCTGAGCTTTAATAGAAAGATCGGAAGTCTGTCGGGCGGTGAATCTCGCCGAGTAAAGTTGTTACAGGCGTTGATGTCTCCTGGAAAAGATAAGATTCTTATAATCGATGAACCTGGTGCTGGGTTGGATATGGGCTCCGCAGTTAAAGCAATAAACTATATTAAAGATTGTGCTATCAATTTTAAGGCGGTATTAGTGATCGATCATAAGTCTGAGATACTTAAGCGATGCGATTATCTTGTAGAGTTTGGGCCAGGTGCCGGACCGGAAGGAGGGAAACTTATGTTTTCTGGAGTTCCATCGGACAAAAGTTGAGGTGTTTGTTTTTTCTAATATAGTGCCTTGTCTTTTGGCGTGAGCTATAGGGCTTCTTTATCATGTTGGTGAGGAGCCTTTTTTAGGAGCTTAAGTCCAGAAATTTTGTTGTATAGTGGTTTTTGTTTTTCGATGGCTTATTTTTAGGGCTGCTATTTGTCTATATTTTAGATTTTTGGTGTTTTAATTGCTCGGCTCTATAGGTTTTTGAATTTCCATTTTTTACCTAGGCGAGCACTAATGATGTCTATGGTAAGTAAGTAGTAATATTTTGTTGTATCGAAGTGGTTACTCGAGTGCTCACTTAAAAACCAAACTAAGTGCTTTTTCTTCCATGACCATGGATTCTCCTTGTTCCATCGAGCATGAACCGCTGATTGAATTGCTTTTGCTTGCCGTAGATGACACTGGCGTGTCGTATTTGAGCCAGTCAGCACCGCGGCTAGAAACAGTTCCACATCGAATAGCTTGCTCATGCCCGAGTACCGATGTAGGCCGATACCACGGCGATCCGACCGGGCCCTAGCTCATAGCTGACTTGTAAGCATGCTTCTCGATCAAGGTGTGGATCGAGTCGACTGCACCGGCCACCGTTCACAGGCGCTTTGTGGTTGGTGATCTGCTCATAGCGTTCGCACGCATAAGCTGCCCGCAATTCGTGGAAGCCTTTTAGGTTGTGCTGATGGAGGATGTTCCGTGCGGGACGGACGATTCCCTGTTGGAAATCGAGGTAGCGTTCGTTCGGTGCAAGCAGGTTGTGGCTACCCTCGGGTGAGACTTGTGCGGCATATATTAGTGCGTCGCGAACATGATCATTTACCGTAATCCAGCGAGGTGTCGACGCGCCTGAGCGACCACCTTTGGTGCCGTCCTGAATGTTGATCTTGCCGTAGTACTCAGCCTCACGTATTAAACGCGGTAGGTCCGCCAAAATGGCCTCGCGTAAGCGCATGCCGGTGGCTCGCGCTAACTGAGCGATCGCCGCCGCGCGCGGCATTTGGTGTTCGCAGAGCACGTCGACGATCCGCTTCACCTGTTCGCGGTCTTGGCCTTGCGGCACCGAGAGACGGACACTGGTGCGCCGCATTCCCAGCGTCTTGCTCTGACTCGACACCTTCACCGACTGATCAGCGCGTAGCGCAGCCATGGTTCGGTTCACGCTGGACAACCGATTTTGCGCAGTGGCGATGCAGATAGCACTTTGTTCAACTTGCTGCCGCAGATGTCCGGCATAGTCCAACAAGGTCTGCCGATCTATTTGCCGCGCATCATTAAACCCTGGCCCATCCTCTGCCGACACCAGTGCACAAACGCCTGCCAGTGATCACTGTGCGCCTTGACCGTGCCGTAATGCCCGCCACCAAATAGATTGCGCAACGCCTGCGGTCCGGCATAGCTCAGTTGCCGGCCATAGCCAAAATTGCGCCCGTCACGTTTACCTACCAGTGCCATGATCGAACTCCTCTCGAAGCCCAAACTTTTGAAACCTTCCCCACGTCATCCCGCCAAGAATGTTGAGTGTTATCAGGGATCAAGGCCCCTGCGATCTGTGTGGGTTGTCCACTAGCGCGTGACTTGCGGCTCCTTACGATCGGGAGCTTGGGCATCTCATGATCTGGCCTCCTGAGCAATTCCGAAGAAGTGGGCGGGAGGAGGCTGCACTGGCTGACGAGACCAGCGCCGCGAAATCCTGAGTCGGGTGAAGGCAGTGATGCAATGACCGGGGCATGCCTGACTGTCAGTCAGGTGCAGTCCACTCCGTGGACAGCGGCACCATCATCTGCATCGCTGTTGCTGGTGACTTCGGTGTTTGTCACGCAGGTTGGCGCAAGGAAATGGCCAAGCGGATAGGTTGCTGCAGGGCAGCTGGGTAGGGGATGTATTTGCCGCAATGGCAATGATCTGAAATTGGCATCTATCACTCGGTGAGTGACCGTGCGAGCCGCCGGACGCTAATCGCACTTTGGGAGAACCACCACCGTGTGGCGTAGCCTTAAAGGTTCTGGCTACCTGGGTTGCTGTCAACGACAGCACTTTGCCCGATCTTTTCTACGCCTATGGATAATTCGGGTCAGGCTCGAATTTTTGGTAGTTCTGCGGCCGTGGATGAATTTATCCACCGGTGGAAATCCGTGGTTTTCCACAGGCAGTTGCGTGGGCTTTAGATTTTTTAAGTGAGGTCCATCCAAACAGGGCGGCTTTGCAGCTCTGTTTGGATGGACCCGCGTGGACAAGCGGATCACTGAGAGATGGAGACCGAGCGCTTACTCGGTTGCGCCACGTTTTGCTTTTAGACGAATGACGTTCGCGCCGATTTGGTTCGCGAGTTAGTGAGGACTAACATGCTTTTTCCGGCAGCTCCGCAGATAATTCTTTCACTAGTTCAAGATCAGCCCGCACCCTAACTCCCCTCAATCAAAGCCCGCTCTTCCAGCCAAATCTCTTGAACAAATTGATCCGTAATCGCATAAATCCCATGCCCGCGCCGCATGATGATGTTTTCCGCGACCAGTGCGATGACCACCGGCTGAATCTCTTCAACCCGCACCTCTCGCCCCACCGACTTTGAATACTCCGCCGCTGCGTCAATGGAGAAAATCCCCCGTGCATCGCCTTCTGTAGAGGCGATCTTGTTGAAAATGGCTTGAGCCAGGCTACCCAGTTGCTCGACTTTTTCCAGCTCAATACTCGCCGCCGCCGAGCGTAATGTGCTGGCTATTACAGGTAGGAAAAGATCGGGCTCACCTTCCTGCTGCAAGAGTTGGCGTAGGGCCTTGAGCATTTCCTCAGGTCGATTTCCCAAGGTATTGAACGCTTCGATAGCGGCTTTGAGGGAAGGTAGCTTTTCCTTCTTGACTGTCATTGCGAGTCGGTTGAGCAGGAACTCAACGTAATCACCTTTCAGCAACGGGTAGGCTGCTGACGTGGCGCCGGAAAACGCGTGGTTGCGTTTGGCGGTCAGTTCGCTGACTTGCGCCCTGTGGGAGCCGGTTCCGATAAACAGGAAGTATCCCGGCGTATTCGGGCGAGGGTTGATTGCATCGCGGGCGGCCTTGAGTGCCAGGAGCAGCCGATTGCCGTCGTCGGAGGAAATGGCGTGCTGCACTTCGTCGATGATCAGCACCAAATCGGTCTTCGCTTGATCGACGACCTCTGTAAGTGCTTGCGCCAGTGTCGGGCCGTCGGCGTTGCCAATGCTGTCGAGTTTGAACCCGAATTTGAATCCGGCAGCGCCTACTTCAACATTGCTGACGCGCTTGAGTATTTCCAAGGCAGAGGAACCCGGCGTTTGCAGATCTTTCAGGGTTTTATAGATGGCGTTGTGCACGAGCGTTGCCGGGTTGGCCAGCGTGTCGCTCCATAGGTCGACGTAGATGACCAGAGCACCCGCTTCTTCGAGAGCTGGGATGAGGTCATTCCTCAGAAATGTCGTTTTTCCTGTACGGCGCAGGCCAGACAGAAATAAACCTGAGCGCAGACCTTCATCGAGCACACCTGGATTGAGAAGCTGGTTTGCCATTGATTCAGCCAGTTCAGGGCGCTGAAATATGCTGCTCATGCAATTACCCCTTTTTATGGTTCCGCAATAATTATTGCTGATTCATAATTTAGCATAAAGATTGAAAAATGAGCCTTTGGTACAAGAGCCGCGCTTTTGAGGGTTTTGTAGGGGGGGAGAGCGACGAGTCGGTCGAAGTGGGGGGAGATGAGAGGTGTTATTTCTACTGAGGGCGAGGTGTTGCCAAAAATACAAATACCCCAGAAACAACGAAGCCCTCGTATTTCTACGAGGGCTTCGTTTTGTATGGTGCCGGCACCAGGAGTCGAACCCGGGACCTACTGATTACAAGTCAGTTGCTCTACCAACTGAGCTATACCGGCGTGTTAGGGCGACGATTATAGCGATTGGGTTGGTTCTGTAAACCCCTGAATTCAGACTATTTTTACGCAGCCGTCAGACCAGCCCCACAGACGCATCTGCGGGGCTGGCCAATGAAGCATCACACGCCGTTTTTAACCGCGTTGATCAGGTCCTGACTCAGCACCTGCGCTGGCGCCACTTGCACGCTTTGCGTATAGAACGGCGGCAGGTTCTGGGCCAGTGTCGACAACGCTTGCGCGGTGGTGTTGCCCGGCAACAGCACATATTGCAGGTTCGACGGATAGCTCTGTGGCACGGGGCCTTCCATGGTCGAACCGTAGGCGCCGAAGGTCATTACGGCCTGAGGTGTTGTTGGGTCGGGGGCGTAGAGGAAGACGAAGGTGCCGTATTTCGGATGCGTCAGGTATTGCGCGGCTTCGGCGCGTACGGCCGGGTCGGGGTCGTTCATCAGGGTCCAGCGCATGACCGCATAGCCGCGTGTGGTTTCCATGAACGCTGTACGAATTGGCGACTGGTACTCGGCGCCGCCCAGACACACCAGCAAATTACCGAATGGATCGATCAGCGCTACCGAGTTGAACACTGGGGTTTTCGGATTGGGTTGCGCAGTTTTCAGCAGCGGCGGGGCCAGTTCTGCGCCAGGGTCGCGCGGGTTGGCCGATTGCACGGTCAGCGCAAACGGGCTGAGTGCCGTGAGTGCCTGGCGCACTTTGCTGTTGGCCGGCAGGGTAGCCGGGTTTTTTAATTGATCCGGCGACAGACCGCTGTTGTTGCTGGCCTCGCGCACCGTATTCACGCTGGCGGAAAAGATCGAACTGCAGAGGAAATATGCTGCCGAGTCGATCGTTTGGTTGGCAAACACCGGGCTGTTCGAGCCCTGATAGGCGCGGCTGACTGGCGCTGCAATCGCGTAATAGCCCCAGGTGTCCTGCGCCTGTTGGCGGATCTGCGGTGGCAGCGACGGAAAGGTGAACTGGCTGTTGTAGTTGATACCCGCGTAGTCATCGATCGCACTGACGGCGACGTTGAATCCTGCGGTCAGCAGCGAACCGGCGCACATGGCGCATGGGTCGAGCGTGGTGACGACGGTCAGTTGGCTGGGCGGCGGCAGGTTCAGTGGCGCGACGTTTTCGTAGTACCAGTCCACCAGTTGTCGTTCTCCGTGGGCGGTCGGGTCGTGGGGTAGAAAGTAAGTCGTGCCGCTGCCAGGGAAAGGCATCAGCACGTTGTTGTGCAGCGCGGCGATGACCTCGCCCGTTGCGTTGTTGATGATGGCGCCGCCTACCGCGAAGGTTTGCTGCAGCGCAGCGACAATGGCTTCGTTGGCAACGATATCGACGGCTTCCTGTGCACTGTTCAATGTGCTCATGTTTTCCCAGCTCCTTGCTGTCCCTGACATCAGAGAATTCTGACGCTTGGCAAAGATAGTTGAGGATTTCCGGGGCGTTTATGTTCTTTTGAATTAATGCTTATGCACAACGGGGAAGGCGATGCACGCGGTTAAGATCGAAAATGTGGATCCAGTCTCATTTTCTCGCAAATGCCTGTTTTTCCGGTTTTTTATTCGGGTGTACGAAAATTGAACAGTTTGGTTTCAGCCCTGAAACAGGCGTAAACATTGGATCCACGATATTTCATCAACAGAGTTATCCACAGGCTGTGGCTGTTTTAGGCGCGTTCCGCCAGCAACAGAAAGTTACGCGGCGTGAGTGGGGTTTCACAGAAAGTGCCGAGGCGAACGGCATAACCCTGCTCAGAGAGGAAAAGTGCTCGATCAAGGTTCAGCCAAAGCTCCAGCGGGCGTCGGAAAAGTCCGCGCAGCAGCTCCAGATTGCGTACTTCGGCCAGTCGCTGCCAACCGGCGGCTTCGAGCGCTGACCAGTCTTGCGGGCCGACTGTGGATAACTCTTTGTATGCGGCCAGATGGTGGCAGTAGTCGGCGAAAGATCTGTCCAGCCAGGCGCTCGGCAGAGAAGGCGTGGGCAAGTACTCCTCAACACCGCGCAGTTGCCGTTGCAGCAGGTCGAAGGCAAGGCGTCGGGCCATGGACGTGTCGCGCTGACGTCGGACTCGGGCACCGGCGGTGACGGTTTCGCTCATCGGGAGTGAGAGATCGTCGAGTGACAGCTGTAGGTCGGAGCGCAAACCGACAGCGGAAACTGGCTGGTATGCAGGAAGACTGATCCTGTTATAGCAACACGGCGCAATGGCCATTTGTTTGCACCCGGCGGCGCTGGCGAGCTGGATCAATCGCACATGCAGATCGCCACAGGCATGCAGTGCGACCGGTGTGTGATCGGCGTTCAGCAAAGAGGCGGCGCCGGGTGCCAGCACATCCTGCTCGACATGCAGCGCATGCAATTGATGGCGCTGGCTGAGTGCCTGACCGCCTAGCACCAGAGCAGGATCATGTTCCAGGCAGGTGAGCTGCTGACCGGTTTGCAGCAGGCGTCGACCCAAGTGGCCTTTACCCGAACACCAATCCAGCCAATGCATCGGTGGCGCAGCAAACGACAACCGACTGGCAAACGCCTCGATCTGCTGCCACTTGCGCCCCGGCACATCGACATTCAATCGATGCCCAGCGGTCTCCAGCGTGTGTGCCGGCAGCTCACCCACCGAACCCAGCTCAAGGGATAGCGCCGCCAGCGAAGCGAATGGCTCCGGCGCATTTAGCAGGCAAGGTTGGTTATGACTGTTTTCCGCGTCTTCCAGCGACCGCCCGCGTAGCCATACAGCCAGCTCCGGGTAGGACGCTTCCCAAGGAAGTTGCAAATGAGTGAACGGTCGAGGCTTCCACAGCGCCTGATGCTCGATCAGAAAAGCATCCAGCGTCATGAAGCGGGCGAGCAGGGCCTCGCCCGTCAACACGTGGGAATCAACGCCCTTGGCAGGCATCGACGCGCAACCAGCGCTCCAGCAGCTTGAAGCCGCGAACCAGCACGTAGGCCATCAGCAGGTAGAACATGCCTGCGGCGAAGAAGATCTCCACCGGCAGATACGTCCGGGCAATGATGGTGCGGGCCATGCCAGTCAGTTCCAGCAGGGTCACGGTACTGGCCAGCGCGCTGGCCTTGAGCATCAGGATCACTTCGTTGCTGTACGCCGGCAGGCCGATGCGCGCCGCTCGCGGCAGGATGATGTAGAACAGCGCCTTCGCCCGGGACATGCCCAGCGCCCGCGCCGCTTCGATCTCCCCCGGTGGAATCGCCTGGATCGCCCCGCGCAGGATCTCGGCGATGTAGGCCGCGGTGTGCAAGGTCATGGTCGCCGTGGCGCACCAGAACGGATCGCGCAGGTACGGCCACATCGAGCTGTTACGGATCGCATCGAACTGCGCCAGGCCGTAGTAGACCAGGAACAGCTGAACCAGCAACGGCGTGCCACGGAAAAAGAAGATATAGCCGTAGGGAAATGCCCGTACCCACCACAGGCGTGACGAACGCGCGATGCCCAGCGGAATCGCCAGCAACAGGCCGGCAATCACGGCGATGGCCACCAGTTCCAGGGTCAGCGTTGCGCCCTGAGCCAGTTTCGGCAGCCACTTGATGATGACTTCCCAGTTCATTGGGTGCTCCTCGCGAAGCCGCGAGCGGCGCGTTTTTCCATGAAGTGCATGCCCGTCATGGCCAGAATCGTCAGGCCCAGGTACATGAACGCGGCCACCATATAAAAGGTGAACGGCTGTTTGGACACGGTCACGCCGATTTGCGCGTGACGCATGATTTCTTCCAGGCCAATGACCGACACCAGCGCGGTGTCTTTCATCAGGATCATGAACAGGTTGCCCAGGCCGGGCAGGGCGATGCGCCACATCTGCGGCATGATCAGCTTGGTGAAAATACGAAATTTCGAAAGGCCCAGTGCCACACCGGCTTCGCGGTGGCCTTTGGGGATTGCCAGAATTGCACCGCGGAACACTTCCGTGGCGTAGGCGCCAAAGCACAGGCCCAGCGCAATCACGCCGGCCGCAAAGGCATTGAGTTCAAGGTCGGGGTTGCCGAAAAACTCGCCCAGGGCACGCATCAGGTTGACCGTGCCGAAGTAGATCAACAGCACCCAGAGCAGTTCCGGAATGCCGCGTACCAGTGTCGAATAAGTGCCGCCAAGCCATTGCAACGGCTTGTACGGGGAAGTCTTGGCCAAGGCGCCGAGCAAACCGAGCAGCAGCCCGAGACACAGGGCCGAGAGTGCCAGTTTCACAGTCATCAGCGCGCCAGCGGCGAGCGCCGGGCCGAATCCGTAGAGGTCGATAATCATGGATTTCTTTTCAAATCGCGGCAGGCAAGGCCGGGGACCGGCGCCGTCAGAAAACGGCGCCGGTCCGGCAGGTCAGTATCAATAGATGCTGAACGGGAAGTACTTGTCGTTGATCTTCTTGTAAGTGCCGTCAGCAACGATTTCTTTCAGTGCGATGTTCAGCTTCTCGCGGATCGGGTCGTTCTTGCGAACGGCGATACCGATCTTGTCGCTTTCTTCCACCGGGTCGCCTTTGAATTCGTAAGGCTTGCCGGCGTCGCTTTTCAGCCACTCGTAGTTGACGTATTTGTCCGCCAGGATGCCGTCCAGACGACCGGAGGTCAGGTCGAGGTAAGCGTTTTCCTGGGTGTCATAAAGCTTGGTTTCAACGCCAGGCATGTTGTCTTCGAGCCAGGTGCCGGCCAGTGTCGCGCGCTGGGCGCCGATCACTTTACCTTTCAGCGCATCCTTGTCGGTCTTGAAGTCGACGTCTTTCTTGGCGATGAATTGCAGCTTGTTCGAGTAGTACGGGTCGGTGAAGTCGACGGCTTGCTTGCGCTCGTCGGTGATCGACATCGAGGAGATCAGAAAGTCGAACTTCTTGGCGTTCAGGGCCGGAATGATGCCGTCCCAGTCGGAGGTGACCACGGTGCATTCGACTTTCATTTTGGCGCACAGGGCGTCGCCGATTTCCTTGTCGAAGCCGACGACATTGCCACTGGCATCTTTGTTGTTGAACGGCGGGTAGGCCGCTTCGATGCCCATCTTCAGGGTTTCGGCCATGGCACCGGCGCTGAACGCCAGGGTGACGGCGGCTGCCAGGAAGACCTTTTTGTAGTTCTGCATGCGGGTAGCTCCGTTAGCGGTTGCTGGACATGAATTGTTTGCAGCGCGCCGAAAGCGGGTTTTCGAACACCTGCTGTGGCGATCCTTGCTCTTCTACCAGGCCCTGGTGGAGGAACACCACTTCGCTGGACACCTGACGGGCAAAACCCATTTCGTGGGTGACCAGCAGCATGGTGCGGCCTTCTTCGGCCAGTGCGCGGATGACATTAAGTACTTCCTGGACCATTTCCGGGTCAAGGGCGGAGGTGGGTTCGTCGAACAGGATCACCTTGGGTTGCATCGCCAGCGTGCGGGCAATGGCCGCGCGTTGTTGCTGGCCGCCAGACAATTGCGCCGGGTACGCATGGCGCTTGTCGGCGATGCCGACCTTGGCCAGCAAGGCTTCGGCGACTTCGATGGCTTCGGCCTTGCTCTGGCCGAGTACGCGGCGTGGGGCCTCGATGATGTTGTCGAGCACGCTCATGTGCGGCCACAGATTAAAGTTTTGAAACACAAAACCAATCTCGCTGCGCAGGCGGTTGATCTGCTTGCCGTCGGCTGCGACCAGTTCGCCGTTCTTGGCGGCTTTGAGCTTGAGTTCTTCTCCGGCCACCAGGATCTGACCCTGGTGCGGGTTTTCCAGCAGGTTGATGCAGCGCAGGAACGTGGACTTGCCGGAACCGGAGGAACCCAGGATCGAGATCACATCGCCGTCGCGGGCGGTCAGCGAGATGCCTTTGAGCACCTCAAGCTGTCCGTAGCGTTTGTGCAAGTTGCGGATTTCAAGCGCGGGCGTGGCCTCAGCCATGTGCGTTCCTCATATATGTTGCGCTCCTGCTGTTGGCGGGCCTTCCTGGCGAGGCGGCCAACCTAGCATAGCGTCTGAATGGCAGCCAACAGCGCTACGGGCGGTAAACGGGTGGCATGTGACAGGTTGTCGCATCGGTACAGCAGACTGTCGCGCTGCTATCAACCGAACAGCCGTTTGAACCCGATGTGGCGCGGCTGTCCCGTAAAAAAGGGCGCGATGTTGCCAGCTTTGGCGGGGTGTTGGAAGCGCTAACCGGCCAAACGTTCCTGATCCGCACTTTTATTGTGCGTTGAGCATTTCTTGGGTGTGTTTCCGGTGCGCTGATTCGTTCCTTAAGTGAGTCGCAGGGTAACGCTCTGGCGAAGTGCCATTATTTTCAATGACTTGCGATGACTGTCCGGTCAGGGGGAGATCGCCGGGTTAGAGGGTTTTGAAACATTTTGGCGCAATTATTGCGTGCAGATTCCGGAACGCCCCGTTGGTTTCTTTTTACAGAAGAGAGTTCACGACGGGATGCACGCATTCGCTTTTCCTTACAAAGGTAGTTTCAATGAGCAATACCCAAAGCTCTAACGGCCTCGAACAGGGGCTCAAACCGCGTCATGTGACCATGCTGTCGATTGCCGGTGTTATCGGCGCCGGCCTGTTCGTTGGCTCGGGCCACGCTATTGCTGCAGCAGGCCCGGCCGTGCTGTTGGCTTATGCCGCTGCCGGTATGCTGGTGGTGTTGGTGATGCGCATGCTGGGTGAAATGGCGGTTGCCTCGCCAGACACCGGCTCCTTCTCGACATACGCCGATCGCGCGATCGGTCACTGGGCCGGTTTCACCATCGGCTGGCTGTACTGGTGGTTCTGGGTGCTGGTGATCCCGTTGGAGGCCAACGCCGCCGCGACCATCCTGCACGCCTGGTTCCCGGGCGTGGACATCTGGGCTTTCGCCCTGGTCATCACGATGCTGCTGACCGTTACTAACCTGTTCAGCGTGAAGAACTACGGCGAGTTCGAGTTCTGGTTCGCCCTGCTCAAGGTTGTGGCGATCATTGGTTTCATCATTCTGGGCATCGCGGCGATCTTCGGTTTCCTGCCGAATAGCCAGGTGAGCGGCGTTTCGCACATTTTCGACACCCAGGGCTTCCTGCCAAACGGCATGGGCGCGGTACTGGGCGCGATCCTGACGACCATGTTTTCCTTCATGGGCACCGAGATCGTGACCATCGCGGCCGCAGAATCGAAGAACCCTGGCAAGCAAATCTCCAAGGCCACCAACTCGGTGATCTGGCGGATTGGTTTGTTCTACCTCGTTTCGATCTTCATCGTCGTGGCCCTGGTGCCATGGAACGACCCGGTTCTGGCCAGCGTCGGTTCCTACCAGACCGTGCTTGAACGCATGGGCATCCCGAACGCCAAGATGATCGTCGACATCGTGGTACTGGTCGCTGTGACCAGCTGCCTGAACTCGGCGCTGTACACCTCGTCGCGCATGATGTTCTCCCTGGGTAAACGCGGTGATGCACCGGCCGTGTCCACGCGCACCAACAAAAGTGGCACGCCATACTGGGCGGTGATGCTGTCCACGGGCGCAGCGTTCCTGGCAACATTCGCCAACTATGTGGCTCCGGCCGCCGTGTTCGAATTCCTGCTGGCCAGCTCCGGCGCCATCGCGTTGCTGGTGTACCTGGTGATCGCGATCTCGCAACTGCGCATGCGCAAACAGCGTATGGCCCGCGGTGAAAAAATCGCCTTCAGCATGTGGCTGTTCCCGGGCCTGACCTACGCGGTGATCGTCTTCATCGTCGCGGCCCTGACCATCATGCTGTTCCAGGACGCCCATCGCGTGGAGATCCTCGCGACCGGTTTGCTGAGTGCTCTGGTGGTTGCTACCGGTTTGCTGGTGGCGCGCCGTCGTCGCAATGAGCAACTGGTTGGCGCAGTGGCGCGTTAAGCTTTACGTACACTGTCGATGTAACGAAAACGACCGCCATCAGCCATGATCGCGGTCGTTTTTGCTTTCATTCAGGGGCTTTATCGGTCGGCTCTCTGATGGACACGATGATGTCGAGATAGTAGCCTCCCTGCCGAATGTGTATCTCGCTGTTGCGGGATGCGATGGAGTTTCAGGACATGGATTGTTCGACGCCCCCAGCCCTCCCGGCCAAAGCCCCTCGACCCTTTCTTGCCTGCTCCCTCATCTGATGCGTGTCACAGATGCATTTGCGTGCGCCTGCCGTTTGCGCGGCAGTCACGAGCCAGCGCTGTATGGAGCTAGCCCGGCCATTCAGCTTACCCATTGGGGCATCAAGGAGAGACAGGCATGGCGTTTACATCGGTTGTGTTCAAAAACCCTAATACCGGAGCCATGAAGGAAGCCCCGATCGGCTTCTCGTGGACCGTGTTTTTCTTCGGCTTCCTGCCACCACTGTTCCGTGGCGACATCAAATGGGCAGCGATCATGTTCATCGTGGCCTGCTTCACATTCGGCCTCAGCAACTTCGTGTTCATGTTCATCTACAACAAGCTGTACGTGCGCGACCTGATCGGCGCCGGTTTCAAGGCTCAATCCATCGCCAGCGGTGACCTGAGCTACGCCAGCGCCAAGGTCGGGATGGAAATTCCACGTCTGGAAGCTGCGGCTGCCTGATTGTTGTTTTCAGGTTTGTAAAAAAAACGGCCGCTGTCAGTGATGACAAGCGGCCGTTTCTATTTCTGAGGGCTTTTATTCGCCCTTTTCTTCCTGCGCATCCGGCGACTGACGATAGCTGTCCAGCGCAATGCCGAAGTCGGTGATGAATTGCGGGTCGGTCAGCCATGCCTGGGCGGTTTCGCGATCCATGCCGTCGGCCCACATGCGGTAGTCGATCAACATGTCGGCGGCCAGGTGAGTGGCGGCCATGCCTTCGTCGTCGGCGTTTTCCATGTCCAGCAGTTCTGGATGGTCAATGATGATAAAGGCGAGGTTCGTCAGCAGCACGGAGAGCATTTCACTGCGGCCGACAGCTTCGGCGTCGCGCATCTTGCTGAACATCGCCAGGGTGTATTCCGGGATCGGCTCGCCGATTTCACCCAGATCATCATCCAGCGCGGCGGGTTTTCTGCCGTGGATATTGATCTGTTTGGCTTTGATCTTGGCGCGCTTGGCGCGTTTCTGTTGCTTGTTCAGGGAGGCCATGGGAACTCAGTTCGGTTTCTGTTGGGTTTGGGCTGCGATGATGTCGGAGGCCGCTACATAGTCGGCCTGGAAGGCCGGGGATTCGATCCATGCCAGGGCGCCGGCTTCATCGACCTCGGTGGACCATTGGCGGTACTCGATCAGCGCGGCGAGGATGAAGTCCATCGCGCCTTCTTCGCCTTCCTGCTCGTACACCAGTTCCAGCAATGGGTCTTCAAGGAAAGCGATGCACATGGCTTGCTGACTGGTTTTTTCAGCGTCGATCATTTTCTTGAACAGCTCGGTGAGGTCCACCGATTCGAAGTCGATACGATCGTCGTTCGGGTCCAGCTCGACCGGCGCGGCAGCCCGTTGGGTGCGGTTCTGCTTGGCCTTGGCTTTGGCGCGGGTGGCGCGTTTTTGTTGCTTGTTGGCGGAGGCCATGGTTTTGATCCGTCGTGCGTTAAAAGGACTCGCTGCGCGGTACTGTCCGCCCGGGGGTATCGGGGGCCAGTTCACCGCTCTGCAGCCAGGACAATGCAATGGGCCATAGTGTGGCTTGGTATGCGCTACGAAAAAAGGCGAAATGTCCGACTTCTGCTTCGCCGATGTCTTCGGGGGCGATTCGCCAGTGGGTGTTCGTACCGCCGCTAAAGTAGCCGAGCAGGCGTTCGATGGCCGGGATCGTGCCGTAAGGATCGTCGGTGATGCTGATGGCCAGGGTTTTGGCTTGCATCGTCGCCCCGGGTTTTGTTGCAAGCGTGCGACCGCTGGGCCGTGTTTCATATCGACGGGTGGGCGTGCTCCAGTCCCGAACCACCCCGGTGGGTGTGTCTTCCAGCCAGCCAAGACGTTTTCCGGGGAAGTAGCCATAGATCATGGTGATCAGCGGCATCACCACATGCCACTTGCCGAACATCCTCCAGCGATGAGCGGGCGCGTAGTCGCGCCAGTAGGCGAATTGCGCACCGACGGTGACCAGGCGCCGAATCAGCTGCCCTGAGGCTCCCAGGCCTGCCGCACAGCCGCCAAAGCTGTGACCGACGACGTCGATGGGCTGGCCGGGAAATTCGCGCTGAGCGCGCTTGAGCATCGCCTCGAAATCCAGTGCGCCCCAGTCTGACCAGGAGGCTTCAAATCCTTTCAAGGATTCGGGTCGCGACTCGCCGATGCCACGGTAGTCATAGGTGATGACATCGAAGCCGTTGGCGAACAGGTAGTCGGCGAAGCGCGAATAGTGCCGGCAGCGGACTGACGTAGCGGCGTTGATGATGACGACCGGGCGCACGAGGTCCTGAAAGGCGTGCCGCCAAGTGAAACCGCCGAGGATGAAGCCGTCTGCGGCGGGCTCTTTGAATGGTTCGCCAGAAACGGGAGTTGGCAGCGGCAACTCGATTTGAGTGGGGGCCAGTGACATGTCCTGCAAATTCATCGGCTTCAGACCTTTGCGGGTAGCTGCCAACGATAGCCTTCGTGCGGCGGGTGGACAATTCATCTGTGTTCACAGGGGGATCTGATCGAGCAGTCGCTCCTCGATTGCCGCCTGCTCCCGGTCCAGTTCGGCGCGGAGTTCGTCTTCGCTGGGCAGGACTGTTTTGTATTTACTGGCGAAGAGTTGTTCGTTGTCTTTCAGCACCGAGTAGCGCACCACTGATTCATCTTTTTTCGCACAGAGAATGATACCGACGGTGGGGCCATCTTCCGGTCCGCGCTTGAGGTCGTCATACATGCGTACGTACATGTCCATCTGGCCAACATCCTGATGGGTCAGTTCGCCGCGCTTCAGATCGAAGATGACGAAGCACTTGAGTACGTAGTTGTAAAACACCAGATCGATGTAGAAGTCTTTGCTCTCGGTACTGATGCGTTGCTGGCGAGCGATGAAGGCAAAGCCTCTGCCCAGTTCCAGCAGGAAGGCTTGAAGCTGATGGATCAATGCTTGTTCCAGATTGGTTTCTTGAGTCAAACCTGCGTTGGTTGAGCCAAGAAACTCCAGCATCACCGGATCCCTGATGAAGTCTCGTGGGTGTGCTTTCATTTTCTGGATGTTGGTGGTGGCTTCCAGCCTCACAGCAGGTCGATCGCGGCTGGTGAGCAGGCGCTCGTAATAGAGGGTGTTGATCTGGCGTTCCAGGGCGCGGGATGACCAGTTTTGGTTGGCCGCCTCGTCCATATACCATTGGCGTGCCGTGTCACTATCGACGCGCAGCAGCCTGCGGTAGTGGGTCCAGCTCAATTCGTGACGCAGTGCGTCACGAATTGGGAATGCTTGGTAAAACAGGCGCATGTAGCGAAGATTAGAGTTATCAAAGCCCTTCCCGAACTCTGCTGTCAGGCTCTGCGCCAGCGTTGTCAGCAATTGCTTTCCGTACCCCGCCCGTCGAGCCCCTTCCTGCTCGAACTCGACAATGTGCCTCCCAATCTGCCAGCAAGTTTGTACCTGGACCGTATCGACCGTGCGTAGCACTTTCTGCCGTGCATCACGAATCAGCTCTCCAAGATTGCCGAGTAGTGAGGCAAGTTGTGCATCCTGAGTGTTACCGGGTCTGAGTGAGCTCATGGCGTCTTCTGCAAAGGAATGAACAGGCAGAAGAGGATGGCAGCGGAGGTGGGGGCGGCGATGCCGGGCGTGGCTGGTAAGCCGGAAGGAAAGCCCGATTGGGTTTGCGGGATCGCTCCGACGGCAAGTCGTGCTTCAGGAATATAACGCGTAGTCCATTTCGCAGTGAGCCCAAGTACCAATCAATCTAAAACCCGGGCGTTCGAGAGGAAATCTAAAAGGCATGACAAATGGGTTCCATGGAGCCCGGGAGGCGTGATCATGAAGTACGTGCATTCCCTTGCGTTGCCCATCGCCGCGGTGGGCATGTTGATGTTCCCGGTGATGTCGTCTGCCGCCAGTCTTGAGCCAATCGACAGCGCTGGCGTGCAAGTTCAACCGCAGGAGCAAAACGGAATTACTTATCTGTCCGGCGGTATAGGCCTGGATGAGTCGAAGGCCATCCAGTACACGACTGGCTATAACTTGCACATGACGTTTTCGGTCGGGCCGGAGAATAAATACATTCCCGATGTCGACGTGGTCATTCAGAAAGCCCAAGGGCAAACCGTGTTGACGCTGAACGAGGCAGGCCCACTGGTTTATGTCCAGCTGCCGCCCGGCAAGTACACCGTGGTTGCTACGCGACATGGAGAGGTGCGGCGTGACAGTGCCGAGATAGGAAGTGGCCCTGCGCGTAATCTGGTCTTTCACTGGGCCGGTGAAAGCTAGCAGTTGGCCGAAGTTGACCGGCCGATGCCTTTGTTCCATCGAATGGGCGGCAGAGAATCATCTGTCCACCCATTGCGTGGTTTTAGGCTTGAGCGGTCTGGCCTCTCAGGATCTGCTGCTTACGCTGTTCTTCCGGCAGATCGTTGATGCAGTAGTTGATGTAGTACACGTTGAACAGGAACGTGTAGAAGGCGTTCATTCGCAGGTCGACCTTGTGCTCGCTGAGGGCATATTCCGTCAGCGCCGTTTTAGCCTTGAATGCCCATACGATGTACAGAACGGCACTGGCAATGCTGAGAATTGCGGACGTAAAATCCAGAGCCACGTTACCCAGGTTGGCGAGTGCGCCACTTAAGCCGGCGCATACAGCGATCCAGATAATGTAAACGTCATCTACCAATCGGACTTTGGTGGTGTCGCTGATGATTTTGCTGTTTTTGTATAGCCACAAAATAAGATAGATCCCGGCAGTGGCGATGGAGAGCAACACCAGGTTCCAGGTTTTCGTGTCGATCTTGTCTTTTAGTTCATTGATTGTTGACATAACTTTTCCATGTCCTTTGACTTAAGGGGATGTGTAGCGCTGGTGTTTACTGCGGGGGGAGGCATTCCTTGCGTTGTTACCTGTCCTTTTTGGTGCGTACTCCAACTGCGCCGTGGGGCAGTGGATTGCATTGAAATCGACCGGACGGGTTTCCGTGGCGTCGGTCGAATCTGTGGCACAACGCTACTACAGAGCCTTGCTGGAGGCGAGTGTTGTTTTCGGATCGTCGATCCGTCGCTTTCGCCACCGTGTGCCGGACTTCGTTAAATCGCAGGCATAAAAAAACCCTGAATCTTGCGATTCAGGGTTTTCGGTATTTGGTGCCCAGAGACGGAATCGAACCGCCGACACGGGGATTTTCAATCCCCTGCTCTACCGACTGAGCTATCTGGGCAACGGGGCGCATTAAACGGGTTTTTCAGGGGGTCGTCAAGCAAGTTTTCAAAAAAAATTTAATTATTACCGTCGCTTACGTTCCGACCCCCGATAAAGCGGGATTATTCTGCAGGCGGAACGTAGCCTTCAGCCTTGGCGTATTCCTCGCCGGAGAAGTACTTGTCCATCTCGCCTTGCAGATATTTGCGGTCTTCGGCGTTCATCATGTTCAGGCGTTTTTCGTTGATCAGCAGGGTCTGGTGTTTCTGCCAGTCGGCCCAGGCCTTCGCCGAGACATGGTCAAAAATGTCCTGGCCTTTGGCGCCCGGGAATGGAGCGCGCTCCAGGGCTGGCAATTCTTCTTTGTACTTGCGGCACATGATGGTGCGGGTCATGACGACTCTCCTGCGTTCAATACGGCGGCCGCGCGTTCGAGCAAGGTTTTGACCGGGGCGGCAAGGCCCAGGCGCGGCGGGGTGGCGAGGTTATACCAGAGCCAGTCGGCCTCGGCCACGTGATGGCCGGCCTCCTGGACCTGAACCAGCCAGGGTTCGATGGACAACTGAAAATGGCTGAACGTGTGTACGAGGCTCGGCAGCGCTTGTTGGCTGCCCAGCTCCAGCGAGTGCTGTGAGGCCAGATGTTGCAGGTCGTCGAGGTCGTCGAGTTCCGGCAGGCTCCACAGACCGCCCCACAAGCCCGTGGAAGGGCGACGGTAAAGCAGAATCGCGCCGTCTCCGTTGGCGAGCATCGGCATCAGCGTGCGCTTCTGTGGCACGGCTTTGCGTGGTTTCGGGATCGGGTAGCGGGTTTCCAGGCCGAGCATGTGTGCTTCGCAGCCCTTTTCCAGCGGGCAGAGCAGGCAGCTCGGTTTGCTGCGAGTGCAAAGCGTGGCGCCCAGATCCATCATCGCCTGGGTGTAGGCGTTGACCCGATCATGCGGCGTAAAGCGCTCAGCGTTCGCCCACAGCTGTTTGGCGACCTTCGGCTCGCCCGGATAACCCTCCTGCGCCGTAAAGCGCGCCAGCACGCGTTTGACGTTGCCGTCGAGGATCGGCGCCCGCAGGCCCATGCTCAGGCTGGCGATGGCGCCCGCCGTGGACAGGCCGATCCCCGGCAGCTCGACCAGCTTTTCCACATCCCGCGGAAATTCGCCGCCGTACTCAGCGACGACGATCTTTGCGGTCTTCTGCAAATTGCGCGCGCGAGTGTAGTAACCGAGGCCGGTCCACAGGTGCAGCACTTCGTCTTCCGGTGCGGCGGCCAGGGCTTCGACCGTCGGCAGCGAGGCCATGAACCGGTCGAAGTAATTCAGCACGGTGCTGACCTGGGTTTGCTGCAACATGATCTCCGAGACCCACACCCGATACGGTGTGATGCCTTGCTGCCAAGGCAAATCGTGGCGGCCGTGGCGGTCGTACCAGTCCAGCACCGCCGATGAAAACTGCTCGGATCTCATCGCTTGAACAGCCCCTTCAATGCGTTTTTCAGCTCGGGACTGACTTTGTCGCCAAGCTTCTCGTCGATTTTTTCGCTGATTTTGTCGCCCGCCATTTTGGACGCGACCTGGCCCATGCGTTCGTTGTCGAGGCGGCAAGCCTTGGCGCCGAGCTCCAGCGGGCCACGGCAGCGCAACGGCCATTCGATGCCGACAAATTTGTCGCCGACCTGACAGGCTGGATCCGGCATGGCACTGGTATCGCCTTCGACGATGATGCCAACGCGGTAGTCCATGCCCAATACCCGCAGGTCGACGTCACCGTCGCCATTCACGGTCATGCCCGGGATGCGCACTTTCAGGTCCGGGTTGCTGGCCACGCCGTTACGGAAGGTCAGGTTGCCCTTGAGCTCCTGGAACGGCGTGTCCTTGCCGCGCGGTTCGCCGCTGAGGGTTTTGCGGTTGAGCGTGGCGATGCCTTTGCACAGTTGCTGTTCGAGGTTGGCATTGAGCAGCACGCCGTTGTTGATGACGAAACTGGCATTGCCGTTGAGGGTTTCGATCAGCGCTTTCTGGCTGTTGCCATTGCCGGTCAGATTGCTGTCGAGCGTGACCAGGCCTTTGACTGGCGGTTTTTTACCCTGGCTTTCGAGGATTTTTTCCACAGGCACTTTGCTGATGCGTGTCTGCATGTTCAGCGCTGGTGCCTGCTGGCGCACGTCGAGGGTGCCCCTGGATTCGAAGGTGCCGTCGTACAGGTCGCCGCGCAGGTTCTCAAGCGTCAGCAGGCCTTCCTTGCCATTGGCCTTGAGCGCCGCGTTCTGGATCGGCAGCTTGTCGAGGGTCAACTGGCCAAAGGTCAGGTCAGCATCCACGTCGAGTTTGCTCAGGCGTTCCACCGGCAGCAGGCGCTCGTTGCTCCACGCGTCTTTGGTGGGCTTGTCCGGCAGCGGTGTGCTGCCTGCGCCGGCCATGGCATCGGCTTCGGTGCTGGCCACTTCGGCCTGGCGCACTTGCGTCGCGCTGTTGGCTTCGGCGGATTTTGGCGGCAGGTAGCGGTCGACGTTGAAGGTGTCAGCCTTGAGCGCGGCGCGTAGCGATTGCTTGGCGAAATCCTCGACGGCAATACGACCGCTGAAGGTGCTGTCATCGACTTTCAGGTTGATGTTGTCGAGCACCAGACTGGTCGGCGTACCGGCAATGCGGCTGACCAGTTCAACTTTGCTCAAACTGCCTTCAGCCATCGCCGGGAGTTTCTGGCCGATGCTGTCGACGAATTTAGCCAGGTCAAATTGGGCAATCGAAAGGCCGCCGTTGATTTGCGGCGTTTTGTCGAGGTCGTTGACCTTCAATTCGCCCAGTGCACGCAACTGGTTGGCGGAAATCTTGATGCCGGTCCATTCGGCGACGTTCGCTGCTTTATCCAGCAGCAACTGGCCTTGGGCGGCGAAGGTCACGGTCTTGCCTTGCAGCGGATCACCAGCGATTTCGCCGGACAGCTTCATGTCCTCAAATTTGTAGCGTTGCAAGGCGCGTTCAAAACGCAGCTCGCCATTGAGCTCGGTGCGGACCCGCAGAACGGGCTGATTGGTGCCCAGGAACGCGGTGAGCTTGACCGGGATGTTGGTCGAATCGTGGACCGGCCCGGTGCTCAACTGGATGCTTTCGGCGCTGAAATGCTGGCCGGTCTTCTCGTCGCTGTATTCAACGCGGGCGTTGTTGACGGTCAGGCTGTCGATGTCCAGGCGGATCGGCTGCGCCGGTTTTTCCACTTGAACGGTGGTTTGCGGTGCAGGTTCGCCAGGTGTGACCGCAGGAGCGGTCGAGTTGGCAGTCGCCGGCACCTTGCCAATGTCTTCCCAGTTGCCGTGGCCGTCCTTGTCGCGGTTCAGGCGCAGGTTCAGGCCTTCGACGCGCACGTCGCTCATCTGCACTTCACGGCGCAGCAGCGGCAGCACGCGCACCGACAGGCCGAGCATCTGCAAGTCAGCGAACGGTTCGGTGGGCTTGGCCAGGGTCGCGACACTGGCTTCGTGCAATTCCAGGCCCAGCCACGGGAACAGGCTCCAGCCGATGTCGCCATTGAGCGTCAGCTCGATGTGGGCCTTGTCGCGGGCAATCTGGCGAATCTCGTCTTTATAGTCGTTGGGATCGAAGAGGTGGGTCAGGGCAAAGCCCAGCGCCACAATGATCAGCAACAACCCGAGAAGTACCAGACCCAGGATTTTGCCGAACGCTTTCATGGGCGAGTCCTTGTAGTTAGTCGATTTAGCCGGGGAGTATAGCGCTCAGAAGTGGACGACCGGTCAGCGATCAACCCGGCAGCACATCCAGTGGCACTTTCAGTTTGGCCGCCAGCGCCTGGGACTCAAGGTGCCCGGCAGGTGCCAGCAGGCGCAATGTCGCACCCGATTGCGACGCCAGCTTCTGCGCTTCGTTCACCATTCGCTCGGCAACCCCACGACGACGGGTGATTTTTCGTACACACAGTTGGGACAGATGCCAGACGTCCTGGTGCCTTTGCAAACGTGCCGCGCCCAGCAGGCGATCATTGAAACGCCCGGCGATCAACGAGCCGTCCCGCAGGCAGCCTTCGATGAACTGCACATCATCGGCAAACGGCGCGAACAGCCAATCCGGCGCATCGCGGTAAATCTTCTGCAAATCCTGCTGATCCTGATAGGTGGCTTCGTTCAGCGGCTCGACGATGACGGGCATGGCGGTTCCTTCAGTGGTACGAGAACAGATGACTTGCAAAAACGTGATATCAGTTTGGTTTTTCTGTCACGTGCAAATGGTAACCTCTGCCGGTTCGTCCGTCCTTCTGCGACGCGATGTCGCACCAAAATGGAGCTTTACCTCAAAAAAACAGTCATGCGTGCGCATAAAGGCTGGAGGTGGGCAGTGGCTGGCGAACCATACTAATAATTGGGGGATACACAATGACCACGAGCATCACGGCGGACGGCATCTATGCCGGCCAGCCTGCGTTCCTGTCCAAGGAGCGCATCATCGCCAAGCCCGGTTTCAACCGTTGGCTGGTGCCACCGGCCGCGCTGGCCATCCACCTCTGCATCGGCATGGCCTACGGCTTCTCGGTGTTCTGGTTGCCACTGTCCAAAGCCCTGGGCGTGACCAAGGCGGTGACCTGTGCACCGGACATGAGCTTCATCTCGCAAGTGTTCTCGTCGCAATGCGACTGGCCGATCTCGATGCTCGGCTGGATCTACACCCTGTTCTTCATCTTCCTCGGCTGCTCGGCCGCGATCTGGGGTGGCTGGCTGGAACACGCCGGGCCGCGCAAGGCTGGTGTTGTGTCGGCACTGTGCTGGTGTGGTGGTCTGCTGATTTCGGCGCTGGGTGTGTATACGCACCAGATCTGGCTGATGTGGATCGGCTCCGGGGTCATTGGCGGTATCGGCCTGGGCCTGGGTTACATCTCGCCGGTCTCGACCCTGATCAAGTGGTTCCCGGACAAGCGCGGCATGGCGACCGGCATGGCGATCATGGGGTTCGGCGGTGGCGCGATGGTTGGTGCTCCGCTGGCCGCAGCCTTGATGGGGCACTTCGCGTCGGCAGACAGCGTGGGCGTGTGGCAGAGCTTCCTGGTGATGGCCGCGATTTACTTCGTGTTCATGATCGGCGGCGCACTGTCCTACCGCGTCCCACCAACCGGCTGGAAGCCTGAAGGCTGGACCGCTCCGGCGAAAAAAGCTTCGAACGCGATGATCACCCATCGTCACGTGCACGTGAATGTGGCGTGGAAAACCCCGCAATTCCGTCTGGTATGGCTGGTGCTGTGCCTGAACGTGTCCGCCGGTATCGGCATCCTCGGCATGGCTTCGCCGCTGTTGCAGGAAGTGTTCGCCGGCAAATTGCTCGGCACCGACCAGACGTTTGGTCAGCTGGACGCGGGCCAACTGGCCTCGATTGCCGCGATTGCTGCCGGCTTCACCGGTTTGCTGAGCCTGTTCAACATTGGTGGCCGATTCTTCTGGGCATCGTTCTCGGATTACCTGGGCCGCAAAAACACCTATTTCGTGTTCTTCGCCCTCGGTTTTGCGCTGTACGCGTTGATCCCGAACCTTGGTCACCTGGGCAACGTTGCGCTGTTCGTGGCGGCGTTCTGCATCATCCTGTCGATGTATGGCGGCGGTTTTGCGACGGTTCCGGCTTACCTGGCGGACCTGTTCGGTACACAAATGGTCGGCGCGATCCACGGTCGTCTGTTGACCGCCTGGGCGGCAGCGGGTGTGTTGGGTCCGGTGTTGGTGAACTACCTGCGTGAGTATCAGCTGAGCATCGGCGTTGAACGTGCCGCCGCTTACGACATCACGCTGTACATCCTCGCGGGCCTGCTGGTGCTGGGTTTCATCTGCAACCTGCTGGTGCGTCCGGTGGCCGACAAGTACTTCATGACCGACGCTGAACTGGCCGCCGAACAGGCGCTGGGCCACGACAAGGGTGCTGATGCCAGCACCGTGCTGGAGTGGAAAGCGGACGCAGGCACCAAGCCTTTGGCGGTTGCCGCGTGGCTGGTGGTGGGGATTCCGTTGGCGTGGGGTGTGTGGGTGACCCTGCAGAAAACGGCAGTACTGTTTCACTAAGTAAAACGTAGTACCCCTGTAGGAGTGAGCCCGCTCGCGATAGCGGTCTGACAGTCGACAGAAATGTTGACTGTGAGGCCCTCATCGCGAGCAGGCTCACTCCTACAGTTGTTTTGGGGTGTCTGAAATAGCTTGTATGGACATGTCTACCCACGACAGCCGGGGGTTCTATCCGTCAGTCATATCACCTCTCGTGTTTCTGTTTCCCGCCCGCGCCCCTATAATGGCTGCCTTTTTCGCCCAATGATTTTGCGGAGCTGGTGATGGCCGAACGTAAGGCGTCAGTCGAGCGCGACACTCTGGAAACCCAGATCAAAGCCTCGATCAACCTGGATGGCACCGGAAAGGCCCGATTTGATATCGGTGTTCCTTTTCTTGAGCACATGCTGGACCAGATCGCCCGTCACGGGCTGATCGACCTGGATATCGTCAGCAAGGGCGACCTGCATATCGACGACCACCACACCGTGGAAGACGTCGGTATCACCTTGGGTCAGGCTTTCGCCAAAGCTATCGGCGACAAGAAAGGCATCCGTCGCTACGGCCACGCCTACGTGCCGCTCGATGAAGCGCTGTCGCGCGTGGTGATCGACTTCTCCGGCCGCCCTGGCCTGCAGATGCATGTTCCCTACACCCGCGCCACTGTTGGCGGTTTCGACGTTGACCTGTTCCAGGAATTCTTCCAGGGCTTCGTCAACCACGCGCTGGTCAGCCTGCACATCGACAACCTGCGTGGCACCAACACCCACCACCAGATCGAAACCGTGTTCAAGGCTTTCGGCCGCGCGCTGCGCATGGCCGTAGAGCTCGATGACCGCATGGCCGGTCAGATGCCATCGACCAAAGGCGTTCTGTAATGCAGACGGTCGCGGTTATCGATTACGGCATGGGCAACCTGCACTCGGTGGCCAAGGCCCTCGAGCACGTCGGTGCCGGCAAGGTCTTGATCACCAGTGATGCCGATGTGATTCGCGAAGCTGACCGGGTGGTCTTTCCCGGCGTCGGCGCGATTCGCGATTGCATGGCGGAGATCCGTCGCCTGGGTTTCGACTCACTGGTGCGTGAAGTCAGCCAGGACCGTCCGTTCCTCGGCATCTGCGTCGGCATGCAAGCCTTGCTCGACAGCAGTGAAGAGAACGACGGCGTCGACTGCATCGGCCTGTTCCCGGGCGCGGTGAAGTTCTTCGGCAAAGGCCTTGTTGAAGACGGCGAACACCTGAAAGTCCCGCACATGGGCTGGAACGAAGTGAAGCAGACGGTGAGTCACCCGCTGTGGCACAACATTCCGGACCTGGCGCGTTTTTACTTCGTGCACAGCTACTACATCGCTGCCGGTAACGCGCGGCAGGTGGTCGGTGGCGGTCACTACGGTGTCGATTTCGCTGCGGCGCTGGCCGATGGCTCGCGTTTCGCCGTGCAGTTCCACCCGGAGAAGAGCCATACCCATGGCCTGCAATTGCTGCAGAACTTCGCTGCGTGGGATGGTCGCTGGTAAATGGCCGTCAAGAAGAAGCCGCCGATCCTGACCCTCACTCCCGAGCAGGAGAACGAGGCCAATCACAAGATCAAACGCTTCATGGAGGATCGCTTCGAACTGGACCTGGGTTCGTTCGAAGCGGCCGAAATCCTTGAGCTGTTTACCCGTGAAATTGCGCCGCACTATTACAACAGGGCGATTTTCGATGTGCAGACGCACCTCAAAGAGAGGTTCGAAAGCATCGAAAGCGACTTGTGGGCGCTCGAGAAAAACTGATTTCCGAGCGAAGCTGAACACTCGAATTTGAAGGTTTGCCAGATGCTGATTATTCCCGCTATCGATCTCAAAGACGGTGCCTGTGTTCGTCTGCGCCAGGGCCGCATGGAAGATTCCACGGTGTTCTCCGATGACCCGGTGAGCATGGCCGCCAAGTGGGTGGAGGGCGGTTGCCGTCGTCTGCATCTGGTCGACCTGAACGGTGCCTTCGAAGGCCAGCCGGTCAACGGCGAAGTGGTCACCGCCATCGCCAAGCGCTACCCGAACCTGCCGATCCAGATCGGCGGCGGTATCCGCTCGCTGGAAACCATCGAGCACTACGTCAAAGCGGGCGTGAGCTACGTGATCATCGGCACCAAAGCCGTGAAGGATCCGGCGTTCGTTGCTGAAGCCTGCCGCGCGTTCCCGGGCAAAGTGATCGTCGGTCTGGATGCCAAAGACGGTTTCGTCGCCACCGATGGCTGGGCTGAAATCAGCACCGTTCAGGTCATCGACCTGGCCAAGCAGTTCGAAGCCGACGGCGTGTCTGCGATCGTTTATACCGACATCGCCAAAGACGGCATGATGCAGGGCTGCAACGTGCCGTTCACCGCTGCGCTGGCCGCTGCCACGCGTATTCCGGTGATCGCTTCCGGTGGTATCCACAACCTCGGTGACATCAAGTCGCTGCTCGACGCCAAGGCACCGGGCATCATCGGCGCGATCACCGGCCGGGCGATCTACGAAGGCACCCTCGACGTCGCTGAAGCGCAAGCTTTCTGCGATTCGTATAAAGGCTGAGGACTGACCATGGCGCTGGCCAAACGCATCATCCCTTGCCTGGACGTGGATAACGGCCGGGTCGTCAAAGGTGTGAAGTTCGAAAACATCCGCGATGCCGGCGACCCGGTGGAAATCGCCCGTCGTTACGACGAGCAGGGTGCCGACGAGATTACTTTTCTCGACATCACCGCCAGCGTCGACGGTCGCGACACCACGCTGCATACCGTTGAGCGCATGGCCAGCCAGGTCTTTATTCCGCTGACCGTTGGCGGCGGCGTGCGCACCGTGCAGGACATTCGCAACCTGCTGAATGCCGGCGCGGACAAGGTCTCGATCAACACTGCCGCCGTGTTCAACCCGGAATTCGTGGGTGAGGCGGCGCAGCATTTCGGTTCGCAGTGCATCGTGGTTGCCATCGACGCGAAGAAGGTCTCCGGTCCGGGCGAAACCCCGCGCTGGGAAATCTTCACTCACGGCGGGCGCAAGCCGACCGGGCTCGACGCTGTCGAGTGGGCGAAGAAGATGGAAGGCCTGGGAGCCGGCGAAATCCTGCTGACCAGCATGGACCAGGACGGTATGAAAAACGGTTTCGACCTGGGCGTTACCCGTGCGATCAGCGATGCGCTGGGTATTCCGGTGATCGCTTCCGGCGGCGTCGGCAACCTGCAGCATTTGGCCGACGGCATTATCGAAGGTCACGCCAGCGCCGTTCTGGCCGCGAGTATTTTCCACTTCGGCGAATACACCGTGCAGGAAGCCAAGGCCTACATGGCCCATCGCGGCATCGTGATGCGCTAAACAAACGATACAGGCCAGTGGACATCATGGCGGGCTCAAGGCACTCTTGGGTACGCCATGGATCTCGGTAGCCAGACATGCTCAAACGCCTTCTTCTTGCCCTCGCCAGCGCTTCTCTATTGCAGATCAGTGGCGTGCACGCCACCGAAAATCCCGACGCCGACCTGGTGCTGCTGACGGAAAACTTCCCGCCTTACAACATGGCCAAGAACGGCAAGAACTTCGCTCAGGACGAGAACATCAATGGCATCGCCGTGGACATTGTCCGCGAGATGTTCAAGCGTGCCGACGTAACCTACAGCCTGACCCTGCGTTTCCCCTGGGAGCGCATCTACAAGCTCGCCCTCGAGAAACCCGGGTATGGCGTGTTCGTGATGGCGCGGCTGCCTGACCGTGAAAAGCTCTTCAAGTGGGTCGGCCCGATCGGTCCGGATGACTGGATCATGCTGGCCAAGGCGGACAGCAAGATCAGCCTGGAAACCCTGGAAGACGCGCGCAAATACAAGATCGGTGCGTACAAGGGCGACGCGATTGCCGAGACGCTGGCCAAGCAAGGGTTGAAGCCGATTGTCGTGCTGCGGGACCAGGACAACGCGAAGAAGCTGACCAGCGGCCAGATCGACTTGTGGGCCACGGGCGACCCGGCGGGGCGTTACCTGGCGCGTCAGGACGGCGTCACCGGGCTCAAGACCGTGCTGCGCTTCAACAGCGCGGAGTTGTATTTGGCGCTGAACAAAGACGTGCCGGATGAAACCGTCGCCAAGCTACAAGCCGCGCTGGATCAACTGCGCAAGGAAGGCGTGGTGGACGAGATCATGGGGCGGTATCTCTAACCGTCCACCCAATCCTTGTAGGAGCCGGCTTGCTGGCGATGGCGGCCTCGAATCATGCATCGATTTCACTGCCGCTATCGCCAGCAAGCCGGCTCCTACAGTGGTTCCGTTGATTAGCGGTAAACGCCGTCCTTGCCGTGCGCAGTCGTTGCGCGGTTACTGCGCACGCTGATCATCAACTTGATATCAATCCAGTCAATGCCCTGAGCTTTCAGCTTCGGCAATTCGCGCTCCAGCACTGCCAGCGTCTGCGGATACGGATGCCCGATCATCACCGCCGAACCCTGTTTGTGCGCCAGATTGATCGCGGTCTGTAGCTGGGTGAAGATCGCCGCTTCCGTTCGCTCATCATCCAGAAACACATCCCGCGAAACACTCGCCAACCCGATCTTCTGCGCTTCGGCCGCTGCCACGGTTTGCGCACTGGTGCGGCTGTCGACGAAGAACTTGTGCCGCCGCTGCAACTCCGCCATCAACCAGGCCATGGCGGGTTGCTGTGCGGTCATGCGACTACCCATGTGGTTGTTGATGCCGCTTGTGTACGGGACCATTTTGAACGCCGCGTTGAGGCGCTTCTCCAACTCTTCGATGGGCAGGTCGGGATGCCAGGCGAACGGCCCCGTGGCGGGGTCCATCGGCATGTGCAGGATGACGATCTTGCCGGCGCGATGGGCTTCGCGGGCGAATTCGGTGGCGTGGGGTGTGTCGGGCATGATCGCCGTGGTCACCGGGCCGGGCAGGGCCAGCACACGGCGATCCCGGGGCAGGTTCTGCCCCAGGTCATCAATGATCAGGCTGATATAGGCTTTTTGAGGGGCGGGCGCCGCATGAGCAACACCCGCCAGACAGCACAGCAGACCGAGAACCAACCGCAGGCGCATCTCAGCGGCCGGAAGTGATGCTCAACCCTTTGAGCAGGCTCAGGGCCTGGGCCAACTGGTAGTCATCGTCCTGCGGCATCGCCTTGGCCTTGGCGCTGGAGCCGGTCGGTTTGTCGGCGCCGCCGTTGCCATTGCCCAGGTGACCTTGCAGATCGGCTTCCTTGAAGTATTCGCCGTCCTGCTCGCTGGTGATCTTGGCCTTGCGCACTTCGATGTCCGGGACGATGCCCTGAGCCTGGATCGAGCGGCCGTTCGGCGTGTAATACAGCGCCGTGGTGATCTTCAGCGCGCGGTCGTTGTTCAGCGGCAGCACGGTTTGCACCGAGCCCTTGCCGAAACTGGTGGTGCCCATGACCACTGCTCGTTTCTGATCCTGCAGGGCGCCGGCCACAATTTCCGAGGCCGAGGCGCTGCCGCCGTTGATCAGCGCAACCATCGGCACCGCTTCGCTTTCGTCCTTGCCGGTAGCGGAGAAGCGCAGCTCGGAGTTGGCGATGCGGCCCTTGGTGTAAACGATCAGGCCCTTGGTGATGAAGTGGTCGACCACTTCCACCGCCGCCTGCAGCACGCCGCCCGGGTTGTTACGCAGGTCGAGGATGATGCCTTTGAGCTTCTTGCCGTTGTCCTTGCGCAACTTGGCCAGGGCCTTGGAGACTTCTTCGCCGGTCTTGACCTGGAACTGGGTGATGCGGATGTAGCCGTAGCCGGACTCCAGCAACTGGCTCTTCACGCTCTTCACCTGAATGATGGCGCGGGACAGGGTCACGTCGAACGGCGTGCCGCCATCGCGAACCAGGGTCAGGGTGATTTTCTGGCCGATCTTGCCGCGCATCTTGTCCACGGCTTCGGTCATGCTCTGGCCGCGAGTCGGCTGGCCGTTGATCTTGACGATGAAGTCGCCGGCCTGAATGCCGGCCTTCGAGGCGGGAGTGTCATCAATCGGCGAAACCACCTTGATGAAACCGTCTTCGGCGCCGACTTCGATGCCCAGGCCGCCAAATTCGCCGCTGGTGCTTTCCTGCAACTCAGCGAAGTCTTCCGGGCCCAGGTAGGCGGAGTGCGGGTCGAGGTTGCTGAGCATGCCTTTGATGGCGTTTTCCAGCAGGGTCTTGTCGTCCACCGGTTCGACATAGGCTGCCTTGATCCGGTCCATGACCTCGGCAAAGGTGCGCAACTCTTCCAGCGGCAACGGCGCCTTGGTCGTCGCAGCAGTGCCCGCAGGCGCGACCGCCGGAGCCGGTTGAGCAGCGAACGCCAGAGGCGCGCCGATCACCAGGGCGATCGTCAGGGCCAGCGAGGTAAGACGGGACAAATGCAGCATGTCGAACGAACTCCTAATGTAGGTGACTCAACGCCTATCCTTGCGCGCGGCACCATTGCGCCGGATCACTCGGGTGACCCTGCTGACGAATTGCGAAATACAGTGCTGGAGTGTCCTGCCCGCCGCTGTTACCGACAGTGGAGATGGACTCACCGGCTTTCACCACGTCACCCGCAGACTTGAGCAGCGTCTGGTTGTGACCGTAAAGACTCAAAAAACCGTTGCCGTGGTCAAGGATCACCAGCAAGCCGGCACCGCGCAGCCAATCGGCAAACACCACGCGGCCACCGTGCACGGCATGCACCTGGCTGCCGGCGGAGGCGCTGATCATCACGCCGTCCCACTTGGTGCGGGCGTCGTCGCCACGGGTTTCGCCAAAGCGTGCCAGCAGTCGACCATCAACCGGCCATGGAAGTTTTCCCCGGCTGGAAGCAAACGGGCCGCCAAACGTCTCGCCTGAGCTTGATACCAAGGCGCCGGGTGTCGATTTAACGGGTTTGCGTGGGGCGTCAGTGGCGTCTGCATCTGCTGCCGCCTGAGCCTCACGTAAACGCTTTTTTTCGGCTTCCTGCTGGGCAATCAGCGCTTTTTGCCGCGCTTCTTCTGCCTCACGAGCCTGGCGAGCCAGGGTTTCTTCGATGGTTTTAAGGACTTTAGACAGGTCTGCCTGATCCTGCTCGCGGGCGGCCAGTTTCTGATCGCGTGCCTTTACGTCATCGCTGAGCTTGGCGAGGACTTGCTGGCGTTCCTGACGGACTTTGTCGAGTTCATCGCGCTGGCTGTCGAGGCTGCTCTTTTGCACCAGCAACTGCGCTTGTTGCAGGGCGATGTCTTTTTCGACGTTGGCCAGTTGGCGCAAGGTTTCGTTGAAACTCTTCAACTGCTCCAGGCGGGCCTGGCTCAGGTAATCGTAATAGGTGAGGGTGCGGGCGAATTTTTCCGGATTCTGCTGGTTGAGCAGCAGCTTCAAATACTCCTGACGGCCGTTCTGATAGGCCGCGCGGGCCTGAATGGCGATCAGTCTTTGCTGTTCAATGCGCGCGCTCTGGAGTTTTTTTTTCTCACCATCGAGACGCTGCAGCTCGGATTCGCTTTTTTTCAGCTCTTTTTGCAGGGCTTCGACCTGCTTCTCGAGCTTGCCCATCTCGGTCTCGGTGCCCTTGAGGTCTTTCTGCACCCCGGATTTTTCTTCCTGGAGCTTGCCCAGCAGTTTTTTCAGCTCGGCGATGTCCTGACGCGTGGCGTCCAACTGTTGTTGGGTTTGCGCGCGCTCGTCAGCAAAGGCCGGTTGGAGCAGGCAAGTCAGGGCAAGGGCTATCAGGACGCGAAGCATAGAGGCGGGCGACACCAGGGAAAGGGACGGCCTAGTATGCCCGCCCCACGCTGCAAAAAAAACGCCCAATTGGGGCTGTGTGATAACCGGCCCGAAAAACACCGCAAAACCAATGTGGGAGCGGGCTTGCTCGCGAAAGCGGTGTGTCAGTCAACGTTGATGTCGACTGACACACCGCTTTCG
>NZ_JAHBDB010000041.1:0-45090 GCF_019956105.1 Pseudomonas sp. BF-RE-25 | reverse complement strand
CTTTAAGTGGGGGTGGGAGGTTGGTTCCGGGCACTGGGTGCGTCGTCTACGAACTCGATGCTTTCATCAGTCGCAACAAAATGGCTTAGGGTAATCGAGGACTGGACTGGAACATTTCGACTTAAGAACGCGACATTTATGGAAATCCCCTTTTCTCAAATCAGCGAACGTTTGAACAATCGCCGATTTACGGTAGCGGACAACACCCAAGGGCTATCCGGTGCAGGCACAGTATTTCATTACCATGTCGAGGAAGATGCCATTTGGAGCACTTACCAAGGCGGCCGGATCCGTACGGGTAATCAAGTCGGGCGCGTGACGGGCCCCGATACCATTGAGCTTCTTTTTCAGTGTTTGACTACGGACGGTGAGATTCTGGCCGGCTGGTCTCGTGGCACGGTAGGCGTTGATCACGCAGGGCGTCCCACTTTGGCCTTCGTATGGGGTTGGTTGTCGGGCGCGACTGGCGGTGGGGAGTCCAGCTATGTCGAGCTTGTCGCGTAGCGGTTAGAAGAGTTTCTAAAGCGTGCCGAGCTTCATCAAACGATTTGAACGGTTTGTCAGGCGTACAAGGCATACCCTGCCGCGATGAGCAGCGGATAGCATTTGACCAACTGCTTATTAGGATTAAAGTCTAAGGGAAAGATCGACCCCGTCAGTCTTTGATCCGCAACGGCTATCGCCACGCAGGTTCCTCAATGGCAGGTACAGAAAAGGAGTATTGCTCATGATCAAATACCTTCGAATGATGGCAATGATTTCAATCCTCGCGATCACGGCGGGCTGCCAAATGGGTCAATCAACTTCCGCCTCTGATGCGATGGCTGCTAACGCGGAAATGGACCGCGAGGCGAAAGCGGCGTTACAGAGTTTGTATACCAAAACGCCGCAAGCGCGCGCCCTCGCGCAGCGAGCCAAGGGTATCCTCGTTTTCCCTGATGTGCTGAAAGCGGGCCTCATCGCCGGCGCACACCATGGCGAAGGCGAATTGATTGAGAACGGAAAAGTGACGGGATACTACGCGACCACAGCAGCCTCATACGGCCTTCAGGCGGGCGTGCAGCGGTTTGGATACGTGATGTTTTTCATGACCTATTCAGCGATGAATGATCTGAAAAATGTTAATGGATTTGAGGTCGGCGTGGGCCCAAGCATCGTGGTCGTAGATTCAGGCATGGCCAAATCGATAACTACCTCGACGGCTCAATCCGATGTCTATGCGTTCATCTTTGATCAAAAGGGCTTAATGGCCGGGCTGGGATTGCAGGGTTCAAAAATTACCAGGCTCAATCGCTGAGGCCGTCTGCAAGTCGCTTACACAGAATTTAGTTGTGTTGCATCGACCGGCTGAATTCACAATCCCTGGCTGCCTGCGAGTACGTGACATTGCGCATGGGGAGTATGTTTCGTCACGGACCATCGTGATGCAGCAGAAAACTCAGCATCCAGTGCAGTTTGCAATTACTGAGCAAACACGAACAATTCTGGAGGCTTGGATGCGGCAGGCGCATCTTCGCAGTGAGGACTTTCTGTTCCCGACGCGATTGCACGGATCAGATCATCTCTCTACCAGGCAATACGCTCGAATAGTCAAAGCATGGGTAACAGCCATTGGACTTGACCCGACGATGTACGGTACCCACACGCTACGGCGAACCAAGGCTTCGTTGATCTATCGCAGGACCAAGAACTTGAGGGCAGTCCAACTCTTGCTTGGTCATACGAAGCTCGAAAGCACTGTCAGGTACTTGGGCATCGAGGTAGACGATGCTCTAGAAATGGCAGAGCAGACAGAAGTCTAATCATCCACTGCGACGGTCGAGCCCAGACCGTCGCTTTCCGACCCATAGCTGACGCTACGGATTGCAGGCGGGGGGATAGTTTTCTCGCGTCTTCGTGTGCCGTTATCGTTATATAGTGGCAACATTTTTTCGGTCAAAGGAATGGCTATGAACCCCTTAAGCTCACTCGTCGGCGTGATCGGCGCCACTTTGTCCCTGGTGTCGGCATCGCCAGCCCTGTCTGAGTCCCTGTCGCCAGTGACGGTCAAACAGGGGCGTATCTCTGTGCTGGTCGAAGGCTCGGGAACAGACATTATATTGATTCCAGGATTGGCATCGTCCTACGAAGTATGGGCTGATTTGGCCTCCAGATTGCGACAGACCCACCGTCTCCATCTCGTACAGGTAGCTGGCTTTGCCGGCTCGCCTGCCGCATCCGATCCAGAAGGGAAAGTAGCAGCGCCTACAGCCGAGGCGATTGCTGAATATATCCGCAGCCAGCGCATCGAGGCGCCGGTCATCATCGGTCATTCGTTGGGTGGTGAGGTGGCACTGATGCTTGGTGCTCGTCATCCCGACCAGGTTGGCCCCCTGATGATTGTCGATGCACTGCCTTTTTATACGTTGCTGATCGCCCCCTCGGCTACCAGTGAAACGGCCACCCCGCATGCTGCTGCGATGCGCGATGCGATGTTAGCGGCAACACCTGAGCAGGCCGAAGAGATGCAGCATGCATCCATCGCCCGTCTCGTCAAAACTGAAGCGTTCAGGCCAGGTTTGGCCGCAGCGGGGATAAGCTCGGACCGAAAGACCGTGGCCGATGCCATGTATGAACTGATGGTTACTGACCTGCGGCCTGAGCTTGAACGCATTAAGGTGCCGGTCGAGGTTGTCTATGCCTACGACCCGCTTTACGGCATAGATGCTTCCAACGTTGATGCAATGTACCGGAACGCCTATGTCTCGACCCCAAACATCAGCTTGCGACGCATTGACGACAGTTTTCACTTCGTCATGCTTGATCAATCAGAACTGTTCGCCGCTGCTGTCATCGAGTTCCTGAACCAGTGAGCGGCGGCATGGGGTTGCCAGAGTGACGAATCGCCGCAAACGGGGAAGTGGATTCGTTGCCGTGCTTGCGGGTCACTGACCGTCCGCTTTTGGCTGTGGATTCAACCGGTCGATGCAACAGATTGGCTAAATCGTTCAGCGGTTTTTTGTCGAGCTGCGGCAGTTCTCCTACAACGATTTTACAAGCTGTTCTCTTTGTAGATAGATGACTGAAAAAACTCTGCTATCAGCGAAGTAACCTGCTGTTGGATCAAATCCCGTGAGCGAGCGCCATTACCATCGCCATCCCGGCAAATGATGCCATCGCCTGGCACTTCTTCTTCGAGCATCGCTTCTGCGCCCGGTTTGCACACTGACAAGAAGCTGAAATGGCTTGCGTCGCTGATTTCGACGTAGCGGCTTGACGCCGGAGGCAGGCGTTTGGCCAGGTTGGCAGACTCCAGCTCAGCGGGAAGATCGTGCGACGGTACGCCGGCAGCGATCACCAGCGTTGGTACCGGCAGCGCGGCCAGGCTTTCATCGGTCATGCCCCGTGAGAGGCCCAGGTCCAATGTAACCACCGCCGTGACGCGTTCATCGCGCAAATCGGCGGCCAACGCGGTCTTTGATTCTGAGGTGCTGGCGGGATTCATCTTTCCATAGACGGTGCAACTTGCTAACTGCGGGTGGGCCTTGCAGTCATGGGCGAAGCGGTCTGGATCGAAACGGGCACCGGCGATCTCCAGGGCGGTCCAGCCGCCGAGTGAATGGCCCACTACTGCAATTCGGTCATTGGCGACCAAGCCGAATTTTTCAGGTTGAGCCGTGACCCCATCAATGGCTCGGCTCACATCAACGGGCCGCTGCCATAACTGCGCTGCTGCTTTTGGGCTACGGTCATGAGTGGTGCTGCCAGGGTGATTGATTGCAGCGACGATGTAACCCCTGTGAGCCAGAGCGCTGGCAAGCCAGATCTGGTTGCTCCAGTTTCCTCTGTACCCGTGGGAGAGCACCAATAATGGATGCTTGCCAGCAGCGGGCGGTGCGTCACGAACGGCAGAAGCCCCGACGAACACCACATCATCGCCAATCAATTGCGTGGCGGCGGTCGTTGCACTGGGGTACCAGACGACCATTTCCAGTGTGCGGTCATTGTGTGCGTCCGCCAGTGTGGAAGAGCGGAAGCCGACAGGGTTCTCGCCAGCGAGCGCGACAGTCGTCAGGCAGGTCAATAACAGGGCGCTAAAAGCTATTTTCAATGTCGTTTCTTCCTTGAATGGACAAGTACATGGCAACCGGAACCCGCCGTCAGGCGCATCCATCTTCGTACGGAATCTAAGCTCATGGGGTTGCCTATAAGCACGGACATTAAAGCCCACATTCGAACCGTCGCGCACGACTTTCGTCATTAACGCTGTTCGCGGTCTTTAGTCAGAATACTGAACGCTAACTTTTGGCCGATTGCCGTCAGCCGATCAGGGTAGAAATCGACCCATAGTTGTCTGGCTGAATCCTCTCACATGTATTCGCGACTAGAATTCCACTGCCGACACTTCTAAAACCTGTAGCGCCAGGTATCGAACGTTGTTTCGGTCTATGGGAAATCGCTATGACAGATCCGAAAAATAAAACCGAATCCGACGAGGATTTGGGTCAGATGGTCATAGGGCGAGGGCCCTGTACCTATCTGTTGCTGCTCTTACTTGGATTGATCCTCCTGTTTCCCTTTCTTGAGGAGGGCATATTTGCCCGCACGTTGCTCGGCATTTTGTTTTCAACCGTGCTGCTCGTGGGCGCTTTCGCCACCCGGCAGACTCAGTGGGGGTTCATCCTCAAACTGGGCCTGGCGTTGCTTGGGGTTGGCCTGCAATGGACGGCGTTGTGGGTTGGGAGTATCGCGATTCTTAATCTTGCCGGGATAGCTTATGCGGCATCTCTGGCAGTCTCGTTCATCGGAGTGCTTCGCTATATTCTCCAGCGCGGGCCGATTACGGCCGACAAGCTGCATGGCGCGCTTGCGGGTTACATCCTGCTGGCCTTCGTCTGGTCCTTCGTCTATGCCTTGCTCGAGATATCCAGCGCTGGCTCATTCGGCCCAAGCCACCTCGACTTTGGACAGCCCGGCACGTTCTTCAAACTGATCTATTTCAGCCTCACGACGCTGACGACCACCGGTTACGGTGATGTTCTCCCGTTGACCAACCATGCCCGCTCACTTGTGATGGTCGAAGAATTTTCAGGCGTCTTTTATGTGGGTGTTGTGATAGCGCGGCTTGCCGGTCTATATCCGTCGAATCAGACGAAGTGACTCTCGATTTGCCGTGGCCGAACCGAGGCCGTCAGTCGGGAGGTTATGTTCGCTGTTGATCGCTTTTCACTACGACTTCTTCGACGGGTAGTTGCCACGCAAGCCCCCGGACTTGTTGCCGGTTTTGCCGGGCAGGTTGGGCACCACCGGGCGGGATCTGGGCTGAGGGTTGGAGCGGCTGCGGGGTTGAGGTTGTTTGCTCATTGTTCACCTCCTGAAAACGCCTGGCTACTTGGCGCTCTGCATTGACACTTGGCTAGTGTGCTACGAGTTACCAGAATCCGCAGCACGCAAGTGCAGACAAAACGGGCGTGGGGCCTGGCCATAAATAAGCGGAACTGGAACTCACATCGTCAATAGCGTCTAAATTTCAGAGAGACAACCCGCCACTCTGAGGGAACGACTCATGCACAGATCACGCTCATTGGTTGCCGCGATTACATGCCTTGCGCTGGTTTGCGGCTCAGCGACCGCATTGGCTGATCCTGGTAATGGAAAGGGCCAGGGGAAACCGCAAAACAATCAAGTCCATGGCAATCAAGGCGGCAAAGGCAAAAACGCCGGAGGCGGTGATTGGAGTCATGGCCCCAGTATCAATCAGGGAAGCATTCTCGGGATCGTTGGCGAATACAGGGACTACTGGAGTCCCGGCCCTGCGTTGCCACCCGGAATTCAGAAAAACCTCGCGCGAGGAAAGCCGCTTCCACCCGGCATTGCGAAAAAGCTGGATGGACGCCTGATTGGCAGGCTGCCGCATTATGATGGATACGAATGGCAGCAAGCAGGCACCGATTTGATACTGGTCGCACTGGCAACCGGGATTATCTATGAAGTCCTCAACGGGGCCTTTGACTGATACTTGAACCCTGCGGTTGCGGTGCTTTTACCAGGTGGTGAGCGCACCGCACTCCGTCCGTCGCAGGAGTTGAACTGTCGCCGGGCAATTGCGTCCTAATGCATGCGATATCAACCACCTTACGGAAGCAATCATGCTTTTAAAAAACAAGAGTTTCGTTGCTGTCATGTCATGCGCCCTCATGCTTGCAGCCGCCCCATTACTCCCTGCTGACCTCTCTGTCATGAACTCCGCCTATGCGAAGGACGGTAACGGAGGCGGTAATGGCGGTGGTGGTGGTAACGGCGGCGGAAACGGTGGTGGTAATGGCGGTGGCCACGGCGGCGGTACAGGTGGCGGTCACAGCGGTTCCGATCACGGCAACGCCAACAGCAACGGCCATGGTAATGGACTGAGCAGCGATCATGCCGGAAGGGCGGTTCGCGACCGTGGCGAAAGCGGCAACCACTACGGCAGTGACCGCAATGGTGAGCGCGGTCATGGCACAACGACGTCTGGCATCGCCCATTCCAAAGACACTCGCGGCGTGGCCAAAGCCTCCGCAATCTCGGCCTCGACACCCGGGGATCACAACGCGAAAGGGTTGAGCAAAGCCGGGACGTCGATTTCAAAGAAATCGCACTGATCAGCGTCACTCGCAGCACGCAACCCTGAACAAAACGGGCGCCCGACAAGGCGCCCGTTTTTTTTACTCCGGTGTCAGCGCTATTCGTCCACGCTGATACCCGATCCTCCCAGTTCGTTGGGAACATCCTTCAGCTTGGGCAATCCATCCTTGATGCGCAGCACGCTCTCCTGATAGTGCACGTGAACGCCTGGCGAGTACGCGAGATCCGGAATGATCGCGGCATACACGTCGACGAGCCCCATCCCCGGGTGTTCAGTGAAGAGATGCCCGCCACACGTCTTGCACCACTTGCGGTAACTCTGTGGTGTCTTGTTGTAGGTGCCGATGTTGTCAGCCCCGCGAGTCACCTGTACCGCCTCGGGTTTCCACAGCGTGAAGGCGTTGACCGGTCCTGCTGACCAATGCCGACACGACTCGCAATGGCAATAACCCATCCCGACCGGTTCGCCACTGACCGTGAGCTCGACTGCGCCGCAAAAACAACTGCCCTTGTAAGACCGTTCACTGTTCATTACATAACTCCCGTCAATGGTTTGCCTTCACCCGTCGATATAGCGCACCGCAGTCGCCGGTGTGCGCCGCACCTGCAATTCGAAAATGTCAGGGCGCGCGTAATGCCCGGTGACGTCGAGCGCTCGCCGCGCTGGCGCCACCTGTGCGACGTCGATGTCCGCATACAAAATGCCGGCCTCCCGGTGCAGTGGGCCGGCGACGATCCGGCCTTGCGGATTGACCACCACCGAGTCGCCGTCGTTGATCCATTCCTGCGGATCGGGAAACAGTTGCGCACGCGCCGGAAAGTCTTCGGGGATGTCGCTGCCGCGCAGTGCGGTGCCACTGCCGAGCACCCAACAGCGTCCTTCGAGTGCAATGTGACGCATCGTGCTGATCCAGCCATCGCCCGTGTCGTACGTGGGGGCGACGTAGATTTCCACTCCTTGAGCATAGAGTGAATAGCGTGCCAGCGGCATGTAGTTTTCCCAGCAGATGAGCGCCCCCACGCGACCGACCGGTGTATCGACCGTACGCAACCCGCAGGCATCACCGAAGCCATGCACCATGCGCTCGGGATTCGTTGGCATCAGCTTGCGGTGTCGGTTGAGCACAGCGCCGTTCGCGCCGATAACGACTACGCTGTTATAGAGCGTGCCGCCGCCATTGCACCGGTCGCATTCATTGATGCCGCACACGATCGTCACGGCGTGAGCCCTCGCGGCCTCGCACAAAGGGCTCAGGTCACCGTTCGTAATATCAACGGCGTTGGCCAGCAGCTGCGTGTGCAACTGGCCCATGACAGCCCCGTCCTTTCCCGCCGCCAGCCGCCAGATCCACGACGGGTAACCTGGAATGAACGATTCGGGCAAAACGATCAGCGAAGCTCCCGCCGCCGCAGCTTCGGCGACCGATTGCACGGCCCGGGCGATCGTTGCGCCGCGGTCGAGCAGCACGGGCGGGCGCTGAATAATGGCAACCTTGGTCATGGCGTTCACCTTTGGTTCTTGGCTTCGAAGGCTTGAGCGTGCGCGTGGCGAAGCGGCGGGGCTAGTTCAGAATCTGAAGCGTTGTAATTGCGGAGCCCAGGCAATGGACGAAAGCTACGGTCAGTTCTGCACGGTCGCACGCGGTGCCGAAGCTCTGTGTGAACGCTGGACACCTTTGGTTGTGCGCGAGTTGTTGTGCGGCAGCAAGCGCTTCAACGAGCTGCACCGCGGCGTCCCCCGGATGTCCACCAACCTGCTGACACAGCGGCTGCGCCATCTGGAAGAAATCGGCGTCGTGCACCGCACAGCCACGGGCAAAGTCTGGGAGTACAGCCTGACCGAGGCGGGCAAGGAGTTGCGCCCGATCATCATGGCGCTGGGTCATTGGGGCGCACGCTGGATCGGCAGCCGCCTGCGCGATGATGAACTCGACGCGGGCTTGCTGATGTGGGACGTGCGCCGGTTCGTGCGCATCGAAACATTCCCGCCCCGACCGGTGGTCATCCACTTCACGTTCCGCGACGCACGGCCCGGCGAGCAAGCGTGGTGGCTCGTGGTTGAAGAGGGTGTAGCCGACCTGTGCCGCGACGACCCTGGCCGCGAACTGACCCTCGTCGTGGACTCCAGCGTGCGCGCATTGACCGAGGTGTGGACGGGCGACCGCACGCCGGGGGACGTTCTTCAGTCGCGAGAGCTGCGTGTGGATGGCGCCGTACAAGATGCGAAAAGCCTGTGGCGCTGGCTTGGCACGAGCGCGTTCGCGGGCACCCGGAGTGCGGCAGTGACCCGGTAATTCGCCTGAGTCCCAGGCGCGTTAACTGTCGGGAGTCATACGATGTTGAACGTACTTTTCATCTGCAGCCAAAACCGCCTGCGCAGCCCCACGGCCGAACGGCATTTTGCTGACTGGCCCGGCGTGAAAACCGCGTCGGCGGGCATCAGCAACGATGCGTATGTTCCGGTCAACCTGGAGCTGCTGCAGTGGGCTGAACTGATCGTTGTCATGGAGCCCATTCATCGCAACAAACTGATGGCTCGATTTGGTTCGGAACTGGCGGACAAACGCGTCGTTTGTTTGGACATACCGGATATTTTTCAGTACATGGAGCCGGCGCTGATCAAGCTATTGGATGAGAGGGTTGCGCGGTATTTGCCTTCCTGAAGTGAGCGGCAAAAGACGCCCCGTCAGCCCTGCAATGCGTTCTCTGCAATGGACTAGCCTTGAGTAACATCACGCGGGAGTAAAACGCCATGTCCCTCGCTCTCAGAAATCTGTTTGTCCTGGTCTTGGGCGGCTTTTTTTGCATGGCCGCATTCGGTGAAGGAGAAGCAGATACCGATCACCCACCGGCAATACTCCCACTGGAATCCGAGACGCTGCCAAAACTCATTGCCTATCCACCGCTTGCCGAGCCGTTGGCCCGCGGCGTTGTCATCATCCAGTATCGAACAGAGCACGCCAGGATCATGCCGGTGTTTGGCAAGGCAGCGGGTGAAGTTTCACCTCGTCTCAGCCACCTCCACGTGACGGTCGATGACTGGAAAGGTACGTGGGCGCATACCAGTGACGGCCCGATTATCCTGGTTGGACTGACGCCCGGTGCTCACAAGGTTCTTCTGGAAGTGGCCGACCCGACTCACAAGATCCTCACCGGTACGACAGTGAGTTTTACCGTTCCCGAGAAGAAATCATCGAACGTCTCCCACATGGATACTGGTGGCTGAAGCGTTCAGCGGTTTTTTCATCGTCTGGTGTTTTTCAGGGGCGGCTATTCAGCTGCCATCTTCGTAAATCGCTCACTTGAACTGAGCAACCAGCCAGTCCTTCAAACGCCCACACGCAGGATCATCCGCCTTCTTCTCATTAATCATCAAATACTGAACCGCCTCCCTGAGCGTCAGCTCTTCCGTCACCGGCCGAACCAGGCGCCCCTGCTGTACCAGATGCCTCACCAGATGATCCCAGCCCAGGGCGACACCTTGATTGTCCAGCGCCATTTGCACCAGAAGGCTGTAGTCGTTGCTGCTGAAGTAGTGCGGATTTTCCGAGGCCGCGATCTTCAGGTCATGGGACTGGAAAGCGAACCACACATTCCAGTCGACCTGTTCCGTCAACTGGGAACGGCCATAAGGGTTGAGGTCCAGCAGCACGCTGTTGCGCATGCCCTCCAGGGTGCTCAGTTCTGGATGCGCTTCCAGATAACCAGGCGTGCACACGGGATAGACGACTTCGTGAAACAAGGGGATTCGCAGATAGCCGGGGCGCAGATCACTGGTCTGGGTGATGAAAATATCCGGAATGATTCCGGGCTCCATCACCAGAAAATGCTGGGTGGTGATGACATTCAGGTCGACATCGGGATTGGCGCTGAAGAAGTCTTTGAGCCTGTGGGATAGCCAAAGCGCCGATAGGGCGGGCGAGCAGCAAAGCGTCAGGGTGCGCTTGTCACTTTTTTCCCGACGGATTCTTTCGGTTGCTTGAAAGATGTTCAGCAGGGACAGCTGCGCAGCATCGAAGAGCGCTGTGCCCGAGGCTGTCAGCCTGACTTCCCTCCCGGTGCGCGTGAACAACTCGGTGCCCAAGTAGAGTTCCAGCTCGCGAATCTGACGGCTGATCGCCGCCTGGGTGACGCACAATGCCTCGGCAGCCCGAGTGAAGTTCCGGTATTTGGCAGCGGCCACGAAGGATCTCATGGCCTTGAAGGACGGCATTGAGAGCAGGGCCTGATCAGGCTGGGAGCTTTTAGCCATAACAAAAACTACCTGTTTTCTCGAAAAAAAAGTCGGTTCTGCCCATCGGGCTCCGGGTCCACACTCTACCGCACGATGGGCTGCGGACCATGGGCCAGGCAAAGATCTGAGCAGATGACGCGCAATAGCCCCAGCTTACCCTGTATCGCGCAGCGGAATGGCTGGCGTCACGGCCCATCGAACCGCCAGCGCGAACACCAGACCAAGGAGTCGAAATGCCATATCGAACAGCGAGGGAAGCGTTCATGCAAGGTGTCCGGGCGCTCATTCCATTGAGTCCCGGTGTCGTTCCTTTCGGCCTGCTGACGGGGGTCATGGCGATCAACATGGGCATGTCGCCCGGCACGACCATGGGCATGACGCTGCTGTTCTACTCGGGTTCCGCGCAGATGGTTGCACTGCAACTGCTGCATACGGGGGTTGTGCCGCTGGCGATTGTCGTCACTGCGCTGGTCATCAACTTGCGCTTCATCATGTACAGCGCGTCACTGGCGCCTTACATGCACCACTTGCCCAAGCGCTGGACGTGGCCTTTGTCCTACATGCTTTCTGACCAGTCCTACGCGCTGTGCAGTCTCAAGCTTTCTTCGGGCGAGCTGGGGGCATTCGCACATCACTACTATGCAGGCACCGCCGTGGCGATGTGGCTGTCCTGGCAATTGTCGGTATTGGCGGGCGTCTACCTGGGCGCAAGCATCCCCGAAACCTGGTCGTTGAGCTTTGCCATACCGCTTTCCTTTCTGGCGCTTCTGGTGCCCGGCATACGTAACGCGGCGAGCCTGGGTGCCGCCGTGGTCGGAGGGATGCTCGCGGTGTTGGCGATCAACATGCCCTACAACCTTGGGCTGGTCACCGCTTCCATCGGCGGGGTCATGGCGGGACTGTTGATCGAGACGGTTCGCAAGCGCCCATTGAGCGAGGCGCGGGTCCATGACGTCGAGAGGGAGACACCATGAATGATTTAGCCTTGTGGGGGATGTTCCTGGCGGTCGGCCTGGGAACCTTCGCCATGCGCCTTTCCTTTGTCGAACTGTATGGCCGGCTGCGCATCCCGGCATTGCTGAGTCGGGCCTTGCTTTACGTACCGGCGAGTGTGCTGGCGGCCCTTGTGCTGCCCGCGGTGGTGTACCCCAACGGGCAGAGTGAGTTCGTGTTGAACAACCCGCAGATACCCGCCGCCATTATCGCGGCCTGGGTCGCCTGGCAGACTCGCAATACAGTCCTGACACTGGCGGTCGGGATGGGAGCGGTGTGGTTATTCAAGTTTATCGGGCTGTAGCGCTCCTGGACGAAACGCAACGCCCAAAGGTTCAGTCAGTTTTCAGGACCATTTTCACGTCGCGTTTCGCCTGGTTGCGCCAGACGCTCACGGTCGCTTTGTAGCCGACGCGCATGCGCGATGAGATCTCAGCGACGTCTTGGGCACTGGCGACTTCCTGGCCGCCGATTTCGACAATGACATCCAATGGCTTGATGCCGGCTTTGTCCGCCGCGCTGCCTTTGACCGTGTCGATCACCCAGGCACCCTGTGCCGACGGCAAGCCCGCAGCCTTGGCATAAGTAGAATTCACCTCGCCGAGGTTCATGCCTTGCAGGTGGGAGGAGGGCGCAGTGTTTTGCGCCGCCGATGTGCTCACCGGTAACATCGATACGGGCGTACCTCCGGGCCCGACCACCACGGGCAGAGTCTGAAACGCCTGGTAGCGCCAGACCTTGAGGTTGACCGTGGAGCCTATGGGCGCCTTGGCCAACTGCAGACGGAACTCTACGGAGTCGGCGACAGGCTGCTCATTGACCGCCACGATTAAATCATTAGTCAGTATTCCGCCCTGCTGCGCCGGGCTGCCGGCGCCAACGTTGTAGACCACTACGCCGCTGGTCGGCATGGAATACAGCGACGCTTTCTGTGCGTCGACGGTTTCCATGGCGATACCGATTTTGCCCCCCGGGAAATTGGCCGTTTTGCAGCCTTTCTCCTGCCAGGCCGGGCTGGCCGCAACTTTACGGGCCTCCGCAAGCTGTTTGACCAGCGCATTGGTGCTGGTCATATAGCCCGCCGCTTCGATAAGGGACATTTCAATGTACTCGCAGCTACGCGAGCGATAGCGGTCGGGCGTCTCGCGGTCGATGAGGCGCTGCATGTTAGCGTTTTGATCTGCCGCTAATGGAGCCTGCGCCGTACCGGCAGGCACGTCGTCGTATCCTCCCGATGCCTGCACGGCAGCACCGTACATATAGTAAAACGGGTCCAGTTGATCAACGATGCAACCGCTCAGTGATGACATCATCGCCGTCACGCCCAAGATTCGTCCCACGTTCTTAAGGCGTGTGTCCATTGTCTTTTCCCCAGAGATGCTTACGGCAAGTGCCAGAAATTCAGCGTTGTCGCGGCAAAGTAAACCAAGCTGATAGCACAGCGCTACCGTGTTTTTTTGACGCCAGGGCTGCGGACGTTCGACATCGGGGCGCGCCTTTTGGCGGGCCTATACTTCAAACGTCAGCACACTCGATGCGACCTACGTCGAGTGATCGTTCACGAGAGGAGAAGATCATGGCGCGTAAATACATCGACTGCCGCGAGTTTCCAAGCGATACCAAATGCTCGGTCGCGCTCTGCGCAGATTCTGAAAACGAACTGCTCGAGGCTGCCGCACAGCATGCGGTCAGTGTTCACAAACACACCGACTCACCGGAACTGCGTGCTCAACTGAAAACGATGTTTCACGACGGCACCCCTCCCGTTGAAGCACCGCGCTCGGTTTAGCAAAAAAAAAGGGACAGGCTGCGATTAGATGAGAATTGTCGTCTGTCCCGTTTTTCTATGGGCACCCTCAAAGGTCCCGGGGGATTAAAACGTACTACCCGGTAACGGGCTGGCGGGGCGGAAAAATACTACTGCTTCTGATCTTCCACCTCCTTCCAACTGTCGTCTGGATCAAACCGTTTCATCGACTGCGCCAGTTTGTAACCGTCAGGTCCCAAGTCTTTCTCGAACACTTGGCCTTCATGACTGATCATGAAACTCATCACCCCGGTGTCTTTATATTTCGTCGGCCAGGCGATCAGTGCAAAGCCGCGACTCATCTTGTCTCCGATAAGGTAACTGTAGGCGCCACCCGGTGCCGAAGGACCCTGGCCTTCAAGGATGCGAAAGTGGTAACCGTGCCAGTCTTCGTCGGCAATGCGTTGGCCGAACAAGGGGCCCAGCGGGCTGATCTGACCGCTGTTGTCGTCCTGCCAATAGAGCCCGTCGTGCTTGCCGGCGGTGCTGAAAAACTTCTGCGCATACTCAAGGGCGCCGTCACCGTCACGGTCCTCTGACGCATAGTCCATCTGGGCGTCGTGGTACGTCAGCGCCGATTGCAAGGCGGCCAGTTCGTTGCGGCCAATACGACGGACACGGATTTCTGCGCTGCCGGCCTTAATGTCAAAGCGCCAACCTTTCTCCACTTTTGTCATGGGGATCGGCAATGTCCAGTGGTCACTGCCCACCGACAGGATCGCCTTGCGGTCGCTGGCTTTTTCAATGGCATGTTGCTCGTGGTATTGCTTGATGAACGCATCCACATCACTGCGTTCCACGCCTTCGCGCGGGATGAAACTGCGCCATTCACTGCCCAGCAATTCTGTCAGGCGTGCCTGATCGGCGTGTTCCGTACCCAATGCGTCGACGAACGCTTGAGCGGCTTTTTCTGGCGTGGGAAATACCTGCTGTGCCGTGACAACGCACGACCATGCCAGGCCGGCAGCGATCACCAAGGCATGAGCGGGCAGGCCCATGAGCGTATTCATTCGAGGATAGTGTTTCAACGACGGCCCCCCCCCCTTTGACGCGCAGGCGGACTGGATGGCCGACTGACCTGATGGCCAGCTGATCGCGCCGCACTGGGACGTTGCGCGGATGCCTGACTGGCCCGTCCACGATTGACCTGCGCGCTGGTTTGGGACGGTGCGCGGGCGCCGGCGAATGCGTTGTTGCGGGCGCCGCCCTGACTGGCGGCGGGTCGTTGTGGCGCCCGTTGTGGCGCCGTTTGGCGCGCCTGGGCACGCTGATTGGCGTCGGCGGTCTGTCTTCTGGGCTGCTGACTCTCGCGAGTGTTTCGGGCTGTGCCTTGGCCCCTGTCAGCTGCCTTCGGTCTGTCTGCGCCTTGGCCCCTGTCAGCCACCTTCGGTCTGTCTGTACCGGCTTGCTTGCGATTGACGCCCGCAGTCTGGGCGGCACTCGCTCGATCACGGGCTTCGCGGTTACTGGTCGCAGGTCGTTCAATACCGTGCCTGTCCATCGAGCTTCGGGCTTTTTCACGGGCCTGGGCGCGCTGGGCATTGTCCCCGCGATAGGCATCACGCTGGCTGGCACCATCCAGTTGGCGGCCGTACTGTTGGCGGCTCCTGTTGTCGCGATAGGGCACGCCATCGCGATGAATGGAGTTGTGCTGCCAATTGTTATTGGTGATCTGGTTATTGCGGTTGATGTTGTTGTAGCGGTCGATGTCGATGTCGACATCGTTATTGCCCCAGTCACATTCACCCCACAAAGAGGCGACGATCGCGACGCCAGTCCCAAACGCCAGCCCGGCCATCAATGCCGAACCGGGGTAATAGGCGGGCGGCGGAGGGTAGTAAACAGGAGGTGAAGCCGGGTAGGCCCAAGTGCCGTAGGTTGTTGTCGGGTTGTAGGTGGGGACGTACACCACCTGCGGATCGGAGGGCTCAATGATAATGGTGGTGGTGTTGGCAGGGAGCTGAGCCGGCGCTGGCGCTGAGGGGGCTGGTGCGGGTGGCGCCGCGGCCTGAACCGTCACGTTTTGATACTGGTTGCTCTGCAGGTTGCCGGCTGCTTGCGCCTGATGACGCAAGCGTTGCACACCCTCCATGACATCATCGGGCTGCGCCAGGAATGCATCACCCAGGCGTTGTACCCAAACGGGATCCTGTCCCAGCGTTGCAAGGACCTGCGGAAAGGCCACCAACGCCTGCACGCTCGGATCCCACGGCTGGTTCGCCACTTGTTTGACCGCATCATCACCCTTGGCATCGGGGTGCGCCTTGGACCAGGTCACCGCCTCGGTGACTTCCCCAGGGTAAGTGGTGGCCATCAGCACCTGAGCCAGCAACGGGTCCGGGTAAAGCGCAATGGGCGCCAACATTTGATCCAGCTGCTCTTCGGTAAACACCGCGTCTTTGACCGCCGCCGCGACCGGCGCCGGCTCGGCAGCGCTTGCGGCCGCCTCCACTGGCTGCGCAAGAAGGGCAGGGCTGCTCAGAAACAGTACGGCTGACATCGCGAAAAACAACGGAATGCTCATCGCGCGGCCTCCATGTGGCCAGGCAGGTTTGAAACGACTGGATCAATGTCGGAAAGGTGAAAGCAGGTAGCCTCAATGCCTCAGGCTAAGGGTAGTAGCTAAGATATTTTTCGCCATGAGTTTTGTGTGGTGGTTTTTGAGTTGCAGACCTGTGTGACAGATGGCAGCGTCCGATGGATGTTGGCGCACCTCACATTTGCAGACACAAACACGGGCGTCATCGTGGTGCCGGTTTTCGTTTACGCCTGCATCGGTTGAAATTTCTACAAACGATGATGATTTAACGTCGCAGCCTCTCGGTAGCACCTGACTTGATCGTTTCATCATCCATCTGGCAAAGTTCTGTTTTTAAATGGAATTTTACGTTAATGCGCAGACTTGACTTGCTTGAATGCTACCCGTTGAACAATGGCGAGGTCAGTGACCGTGATCGCCATATTCATGATGCTGCATTGGCGAATGGATGGCCTGTAAGGCCCTTGCACGAAACGAAGTACGCGAATAATGCACATGACTTTGCGCATATCGCTGCTGATCATTGCGGGGCAAATAACGCATTTAACATGCAACTCGATCAAAAACTCAAAGCCTCTCCCGTTTACAGGAATTGGATTGGTTCGATGCCAAGCCTGTATGAAGTTCCGGGCATCAACAATTACAGAGATGAACGCATCACGCCAAGCCTTCTTCAAGAGCTAGGGGGGCTGTCCGCAACGCTGTCTCCGGGGCAGTTTCTATTCCATGGCGGGGCGTGGCCAGGTGAGCTGAAAGTGGGGGCTCGGGTGAGGATTGATAGACCATTTTCAACTTCGTTGAATGCCAACCCAGCTATCGTCCATGCCTACAAGGATGATCGTGAAGTCAATCGAGGAATTCACCTTTGGGTGATTGAAGTCGGGAGCGCTTTTTATCAGCCCGTCTACGTATATAACATCATCAGCCAGCGTAGGTTTAAGCAAGAGTTTGAGGTGCTTATACATCCTGGATCTGAAGCAGTTTGTCAGGGTATCGATTACTCTGGCGAATGCACTGTTATTTCGGTTTTGCTGAACTGAATTTATTTTTTGCCAAAGAAGTGTTGGCGGATTTTTTTGGGGTTTGGCTCGGCTAGGTCAATGGGGTGAGCTTCATTAACGTTGATAAATTTTCAGCGGTTGGGAAACGCTGGTGGTTAGATCCAGTGACATAAAAACGGACGCTTGCACCGCCATTTGTTCAACCGCGAGGCTTTTGAGCTGGCTGCGGTCTTTGACCGGTGCTGCTTGTGCTTTTTGCATCTCGGCAGGCTCGGTTTATTGCCCTTCGATCAGGTTCGAATGGTACGTATTGGTGATTTGCAGGAGACAGCCGAGGCGTGCAGCGGTTTCGGACGGCAAGTGGCCCGCAAGAAATTGTGTCTTTCTGGGCGGCGCGTCCGCGAGCGCAATGATCGATGGAGGCAACGCCGAGCCAGGTTTTTGATGTGATCAGGGACATAGCGGTTTTTACCGTATCAAAGTCTTCACATATTTTTTGTGAAGTCGCTTCGGCCGACTGGCTCACAAATGGATCCTTAGCCGTGCTGACGCGTAGATAGCAACTGCCAAAAAACGGGTGCGCATTGGCAGTCATTTCAGTCAGGTGCACAAACTGTAGGAGCGAGCCTGCTCGCGATGGACCTGAGGATGACGCGTTTATCCAGCAAACACGCATTTTCGTTTACGTCCATCGCGAGCAGGCTCACTCCTACAAGGGTTGCGGTCCGAGCTTGACCTTTTGTCGACTCCCGGATGATCACACCTTTAAGGGTGTTTGTTTCTTGTCAGACCTTGTCTGTACAGAGAAGAGCGCGATGAGCAAGTCAGGCAAGGGTAAGCTCTCGGACTGTGTTTTGCGCCCGCACGAAAAAGCCCGGCTGATCAGGCCGGGCTTTTTGGGTATTGCGTTGACGTGATTTGTTTATACAGCGCGGTTTTCGATCAGGCGGTCGGAGCCACCTTCGGCAACGCGGTTTTCGATCAGGCGGTCGGAGCCACCTTCAGCAACGCGATTTTCGATCAGACGATCCGAGCCACCTTCAGCAACGCGATTTTCGATCAAGCGATCCGAGCCACCTTCGGCTACACGATTTTCGATCAAACGATCCGAACCACCTTCGGCCACACGATTCTCGATCAAACGATCCGAACCACCTTCAGCCACACGACTTTCAATCAGACGATCCGAGCCGCCTTCAGCGACAACCGGGTGAGTCGAGGTAGCGGCGAAAGCGTTAACTGCAAAAACCGAGAAAGCGATGCTGAGAATGGTTTGGCGTTTCATGATCGTGTGCTCCGGGGTGTTGTTGGTTGGTATGGAGCAGATGTTACGCCGCGGATTTTTTAAGAGAACTTCATTGACGTGATGGTGACCATTGACGGCATTGATAGGGCGAGCAGCCTACCTCTGGTGAGTGTGATGATCGGGTGCAGCCCCGGCAGCCGGAACGTGACAGCGCATTGATTACATTGCGTACCAACTGTAATGCGCGACAACGCCATTCTCATTGCCACCAGTGATAAATACAGTAAGCCGCACACGACTCGCCTCGAATTGCCCACCGAACTTACTAGTGGCGCAGGTGACGACATCAGATTTTTTACTGCGTAATCAAGGTGCCTTTCATGATTAAGAACATTATGAAAACTGCTTGTCTGGCTGCACTTATTGTCACCAGCGCCACAATGTCGTTCGTCCAGGCACAACCATTGCCACTCGATAAGGTCGGTGCTTTACATAGTGAAGACGTTGAATGGCGTAGCTTTCCGGCTTTCCCGAAAGAAGTGAAACTGGCCGTGTTGGCCGGCGACCCGAGCAAGCCAGCACCCTACGTTGTCAGGGTCAAAGTGCCGAATGGCACAAAATTAATGCCCCATACGCATCCTGAGGATCGTATCTATACCGTCATGTCCGGTGTTTTCTATATTGGCTTCGGTACTGTTTTCGATCCGGCCAAGCTGGTTGCTTATGGCCCAGGCAGCGTAGTGATACTTCCGGCCAATACGCCACACTTTCACTGGGCTAAATCAGGAGAGTACATTTCACAAGTTTACGGAACGGGTCCGCTAGGCCTTGAGTATGTTGATAGCCATGATGATCCTCGTAAGGCGTCGAAGTAAGAAGGATTTGTAAGTTTCGTCCAAGGTTTTATTTGGTTTTAAAAGTAGGCAAGGGGCGAAATCTGTTTTGTCGTCCAACGAAAAAACGGGTGCCATCGGCACCCGTTTTCATTCACACCTTCGTCTGCGCCCGCAATCGCCGACCAATCACATCCATCAAGTCACAACCATCGCGCAACGGAATGGCCAGCAGTTTGGAGAAATCCGACAACACCACCGTGTCGCAACCAATCTCGGCGCGAAAGGCGATGTTTTCCAGCACCTGAGTAACTGCGCGAATGCGGTAGTCAGCGGCGGCTTGCAATACGTCGAGTGGGGCTTCGGTATCGATGAGCAGGGAGGCCGGAACCAGGTCTACTCCGGTGAGGGGCATGTATCTTTCCATAGGTGAGATCTCGTTCAGTTAAATGAGACCGCCAACAGATCGTCGCCAAATGAATAGGGTGGCAGTTGCGCGCAGGTTGGCGAACCGGGAACGAGTAACCGGCAGACCCGAAGGTCTCCCGCGCGCAACCGCCATAGTACAGCGGTTTTGCGGTTGCGACGACGCCTGCAAATGAGCAGGCTGCTCTCGCACGCGTAGCTCAGGTCGCCAAACCCGAATCGCCATACTGGGCGACGGGTCGGACTATAGGCTTCATCAGCACGGCGGGGAAGGTGACGCATTCCGAGGTTTGTGTAGGAATTTTAATAGCGTCCTAGGACCATTACGCGCCTTCCGTGGGCGACTGCTATCGACCCATTGCTGCCCTTCATGCAGGGCAGCAATGGGTCATCAGTTGAAAAAGTCGGATTTTCAGCCCGCCAGAACTCAGGCATGACTTCCACGCGTAGCGTGAGAACGATCAACCTCAATCAAAACTGCTTTGATGCGCTGGCAATGCGCTGGTACTTACGCAGCTGTCGGTTAATGTTGCGGATATCCAGAAAAAATATCTCTGCGCTACGCCAGAGCAGCATCCACGCGGTGACGGTAACGACTCCCACGGGGATGGTGCCTTCAATGCCCAGAGCCGTGCCTGCCAGCACCAAGGCTAGTGCCAAGCCCAGGAGTGTCAGCGCTACCAGCCGTTGGGTGCGAATATCCCCTCTGAGTTGTTCGCTCTTTTCCGCAAAGGTATTGCTGATGGCTTGCTGCAGGCGTTCTCGCTCATCTTCCGGGCAGCGAATGTGCAGACACAGTTCGGAGTGGTACCAGGCGCTATCTGACAGGTAGTCCACCAGCTCGGGGCTTAGCTTGGGGTTGTCCGGCGAGGCAAACGGATTAAGGTAATCGTGGGTAATCGTCAGATCGATTTTTTTTGTCATAACGAACCTTCACCTGATTGAGCTGTGGACTGAGATTTTAGTGTTCGAGGTAAAGCTAGTCGCAAGACAGCTGCTCTGCCTGATCGGCAGTTGCACGCGCTGTTGCAAGAGCGGATTTATCCGCGATGCGTTGGCTGAATGTGCGCCACGACCGTCTGCATCAGCGCTGATTGTTATCACTCTCTCCGTGAGGGACATCAGGCAGCGGGCGGTGCATGCGCGGATAAGGGCTAGAGGCAGCTTTTGGCCGATTGCTGCCCTCCGCGACAGGCAGCAATCGACCCTTAGCGGCCGGTGGGCAGTGGCAGAAAGCCGACAGTAACTGCTCATTTTGAGATGTGTTCAGTTCGAACTTGGCTCTCAGCTGCGGTTCCTCATGAGGCAGAAGTACAATTACTCGAATTGGCAAAACAAATGCCAGCGCCAAACTCCGGCCTCAGGAAACCGGAGTATCCGGCGTAAAAAAATAAGCAAGGCCCAGGATCAGGTATACGGTGAGCAATTGCACCCCCTTGAGCCAGTCTGAGCGCCCGTCGCCCGCTACCTGACCGGTGATCAGCACTGCGAGCAACAGACTTAGTACCAAGCCATTGGAGAACGCAAGGTCCATGGCAGTAGCGTTGATGAAGTAGCTCGCCAGTACCAGGACGGGTGCAACAAACAACGCCACTTGCACACTAGAGCCAATGGCGATGGCTAGCGTGAGATCCATGCGGTTTTGCATGGCGGCTGAAATAGCAGAGGCATGTTCCGCCGCGTTACCCAGTATCGCAATGACGAAAACACCCATGAATAAATTGCTGAGGCCGAGCTGACGGGCCGAGGGGTCGATTGCGGCCACCAGGATCTCACTGACCCAGGCGATCAACACGGTCGCTACCGTCAAGACCAACAACGCCTTGCCCTTCGACCAGAGGCGCGCCTGGTCCGAGTTGTGTTTAAGGTTGGGATCGCCGGAAAAGGAGTTTTTGTGAGTGACAAGCGAGTACACGAGGAACAGGGCGTAAACCACAAGCAGGACCAGAGATATATAAAGGCTCAAAGATTGAAGACCCTTCGGCGCCCGAGCTGCGATAACGGCGTTGTAGGCCGCAGGAATCACCAGCGCAATGGCCGCTAATGTCAGCAGGGTCGCCTGCGAGCGTGCGGCCGTAGCGTTGAACCGTTGTTCTTGATGACGCAGCCCGCCAGCGAGCATGGCCGCCCCCAGGACCAGCAGGATATTGCCAACGATAGAACCCGCAATGGACGCCTTCACCACATCGTACAGACCTGCCCGCATCGCGCTGAGCGCAATGATCAGCTCGGTGGCATTGCCAAACGTTGCGTTCAGAAGTCCGCCCACACCTTCACCGGATCGTTCCGCCAGGTGTTCGGTTGCCCTGCCTAACCAACCCGCCAACGGAATGATCGCAAGCGATGCCGCCAGGAACACCACTAGATGATGCGTTGGGGCGGCGAACTCCAACACAATAGCTATCGGAACGAAGAGCAGCATCCAGGTGAGCATCGCGGCGCCCCTTGCATTTGTGTGAACAAATCCGTTGCTTGAAACCCGATAAGGATGGTTCGTTGCTGCCTCTGCGTCAAAACAGACGCTTAGGCGAATTTGCTTTCAACAATATGGCGAATCAGTAGAACACGAAGGCATAGGCTTGCGCGCAACAGTAAGTTTTTTTGAGCTTTCAACTAAACTTTTAAGTGTCGTTCCCGAGTGTCGGAGACAATTCTATGGTACTGCCGATCGAGTTGGTCGCCAGGCAGCCTACGCCCTTTTGGGTAGTTCATGCCTACGGTATGAACATAAGGTTCTCAGACCAGAAATCCGCCGAAAAGTACGCGACCAAGTTAGAGGAGCGCGTATGTGCCCCCCACGCTCTCCCATCGGAAATTCAAAAGCAATGGACGGTTGAGCACTTTCGAATGGTGCGCGGCGCCTGACGATATTTGTGATTTTATGCCGTGCCCAGCTACAGGGTATAAGTTGCGCTAAACCAACTCTCGGCAGGTATACGCAGTCTGTTCGGTGGCACGAGAATAAAAGGTGTCAGATCTCTTTTATTGTAGTCCAAAAAAACGGGCGCCCTCAGCGCCCGTTTCCATTCACTCCTTCGCCTGCGCCCGCAATCGCCGACCAATCACATCCATCAAGTCACAACCATCGCGCAACGGAATGGCCAGCAGTTTGGAGAAATCCGACAACACCACCGTGTCGCAACCAATCTCGGCGCGAAAGGCGATGTTTTCCAGCACCTGAGTAACTGCGCGAATTCGGTAGTCAGCGGCGGCTTGCAATACGTCGAGTGGGGCTTCGGTGTCGATGAGCAGGGAGGCCGGAACCAGGTCGATTCCGGTGAGGGGCATGTATCTTTCCATGGGTGAAACTCCGATCAAGGCAAAGTTTGACTGCCCCTCAATCGTCGCCAAACGAATGGGTGACAGCTGTACGCAGGTTGGCGAACCGGGATCGGAAAACCGGCAGACCCGAAGGTCTCCCGCGCACAGCTGCCATAAAGACAGCTTTGCGGGCATGCAAAAGCGACTGCATTAAAGCACAGCGCTTTTGCATCCGACCGATCAGGTCGCCAAACCCGAATCGCCATATTGGGCGACGGGTCGGACTATAGGCTTCACCAGAACAGCAGGGAAGGTGACGCATTCCGAGGTTTGTGTAGGAATTTTAATAGCGTCCTAGGACCATTACGCGCCTTCCGTGGTCGACTGCTATCGACCCATAGCAGCCCTTGCTGTATGTGTGTTGTCGCCATATGTTATTGGCTTTCATGGAGGATTCTGACTGATGGCACGCGTGGGATTGATACTGACACCCGGTTTTGCGGACTGGGAATATGCTTTCATTGCTGGAACTGCGTCTCCGTTTTACGGGATCGACGTCAGGTTTTTCGCTTCTACTACGGGGCAGTTCCTCTCGCAGGGTGGATTGGCTGTAACTGTCGATAGCAGCTTGCAACAATGTCTGGACTGGAAACCGGACGTTGTTGTCGTCATTGGAGGAATGGTCTGGGAGCGTGCAGAAGCACCGGATATTCGAGAGTTTCTTCATGCTAGTCGTTCAAGTGGAGCGACAATTGCCGGTATCTGTGGGGGAACGCTGGCACTTGCGAGGGCCGGGCTTCTCGACACGGTTCCTCATACATCGAACAGCGCTGACTTCTTACAGCAGAATGCCGTAGGTTATGAGGGGCGCACGCTTTATCGATGCAGTGCAGTGGCTGTGGTTGCAGACCGCATTATAACTGCTCCAGGCCATGCACCCGTTAGCTTCACCTGCGCAGTGTTCGAAGGTGCCGGGCTATCTTCAGAGATCACTTCTCAATTCAGGTCAATGTTGGCAGCGGAACATCGGTGACTGCTTCGTCCTGCAAAACAGCCAATCTGTTGCGTCGACCGGTTGAATCCACAGCCGAAAGCAGTCGTTTGTGAACGACAACAATCGGCCAGAAGCAGCCGCGTGAGCGACGGCGTCCGGCCGAGCATCTCCACGTCAGAAGGTGATTACGATCTTTCCAAAATCTGGCCCTTTGAGTTGCTGGGCGAAGGCATCCCTGGCATTGCCAAAGTCAAAGCGGTGTCCAATAAGCGGATGGATTCCTTTACGTTCGATGAAGGTATTCATCTCCTCGAACAATTGCCGCGAACCGACACGTACGCCGCGCACAGTGACCGTACCGCCAAGAATAAGCATGGGGTCAATCTTCCCAACCGGATTGATCAGGCCAACCAAATGCACCGTACCGTCACGGCGTGTTGCGAGTATGGAGCGTTCCAGCGTATCAGGACCAACGGTCTCGATGACGTGATCAACACCTTTCCCACCGGTCAGCTCGCGTGCTTTTTTGTGCCAGTCCGGATCGCTTTGATAGTTGATCAGGTGATCCGCCCCGGCCGCAGCTGCTCGCGCCAGCTTGGCATCGCTGGAGGACGTGACAATAGTTCGGGCGCCCAGCGCACTGGCAAATTGCAGTGCGAACAGGGCTACGCCGCCGGTGCCCAGAATGAGCACTGTTTGCGAAGGACGTACCTCTCGAACGGCATTCCAGGCTGTCACCGCAGCGCAAGGTAACGTGGCACCCTCTTCGTAAGATAAATTCCGGGGTAATGCCACCAACCCCTCCTGGTTGAAGACACGGTATTGCGTCAGCGTGCCGTCAATTCCGTGACCAAGCGTCGTGCTCGAATTTGCGGCGTGATCGCCGAGGGGGCCATACAGCCAGTCCTGCACAAAGTTACCCGCTACGCTATCGCCCACTGCGAACCGATTTACATGCTCACCAACCGCTACGATTTCGCCAGCGCCGTCCGATAACGGCACGGTTGGGCGAGGCAGTTGAATACCTTGTGCGCCAGCCAGGTAGAAATTGTCCTTGTAGTTAAGTGATGCGGCGCGCATCCGGACCAATACTTCGTATGAGCCGATGGCAGGCACGGTCTCGGTAAACAGTTGCAGCGATTCCAGGCTTGGCGCTGTCAGCCGATAGGTTTGGGACGTCTTCATGCTTCAACCTTCAATGCGTTTTGTTCAGCCAGAGTCGGGTAGTCGGTATAGCCTTGCGATCCGCGTGAATAAAACGTCGCGAAGTCGGCGGAATTCAAATGAGCGCCGGCCTGCAAACGATTTACCAGATCAGGATTGGCCAGAAATGGCCGGCCAAAGGCAAGAAACTCGGCCTCGCCTCTTTCCAGTGCGCCTGCCGCATTGGCCTGGTCAAAACCACCTGCCAATACGAGCGGCCCCTTGAAAGCGTCGCGCATGGCGTCACGTAGGCTGACCGGCAGCGGCGGCAGCCCCATCGATTCGAAGTTCACCAGGTGCAGGTACATGAGGCCGAAGCTGGAGAGTTGCCGACAGAGCTCGACATATTGCGCGTCCATTTCCGCATAGTTGAATGCACCATTCGCTCCACTGTGGGGCATGAAGCGGATGCCTACACGCGCCGCGCCGATTGCAGCCACCACTGCCTGAACGACTTCCAGAATGAAACGGTTACGCGCGGACGTACTTCCGCCGTATGCATCATTGCGTTGATTGATGGTTGCGTTGAAAAAGGAATCAAGCAGATAACCGCCGCCGGCATGCAGCTCCACACCGTCAAAACCGGCTTCAATGGCGAGGCTCGCTGCGCGCGCAAATTCGGCGACGGCCATCTGAATATCGGTGGCACTCATTGCGCGTGGCGTGGAGGTGGCCTGCATGCCATGTGCGTCAGTATGAATGTCACCCGGTGCGCGCTCTGCGCCAGGGCCAAGCACTTCTGCGCCGAGGGGCAAATTGGCAACATGCGCAACACGACCGGCGTGCATTAGCTGAAGCACGATCTTGCCACCCTTGGCATGCACTGCGGCGGTGACCTGCTTCCAGTCTTGTACGTGGGCACCATTGAATAAGGCTGGCATCCGCGCGTAACCCAGGCCGTTCGGTGAAGGCGAGGTGCCTTCAACGATGATCAGCCCTGCGGATGCGCGCTGGGAGTAATACTCGGCCATTAAAGCGTTGGGAGTGTTGGCTTCAGTTGCCCGGCTGCGTGTCATCGGCGCCATGATGATGCGATTCTTTAAATACAGTTCGCCAAGCTGCGCCGGGTGATGCAAAGAGAGGGTCATTACAGGCTTCCTGTGTAAAAGGTGCCCGCAATGTTAGGTCGGGAGTTATTATGGGAAAAGATGAAGCAATGACATGTACTCGTGCATTTTTGGGATGATTGATCTTGGACTTGAATGACATTGCCCTATTCGTTCACGTGGTACGTGCGGGCAGCTTTGCAGAGGCTGGGCGACGGTTGGGTATTCCGCCCAGCACTGGCAGCCGTCGTCTGCAAGCACTGGAACGCAGCGTCGGCGTACGCTTACTGCAGCGCTCAACGCGCCGTTTGGCATTGACAGATGCCGGCCAGGCCTTTTTTGCACAGTGTGCAGAGCAGATCGACGCACTGAACCAGTCTGCCCAGGATCTGGCAGATAGCAGCAAAAAGCCGAGCGGCCGGGTTCGTGTGGCAGCCGGCGTGGACTTCTTAAACTGGTTTCCCATGGCATTGATTGCGGACTTCATGGCCAAGCATCCCGCCGTGCGAGTGGAGTTTGTGCTTAGCGATGCTCGCGCCGACTTACTGGCTGACGGCATTGATGTCGCCGTCAGGTCCGGCAAAATGGTGGAGCCAATGCTGGTGGCAAAGGAAATCGGTTGGATTGAGTGGCGTATGGTTGCCAGCCCTGACTACCTGTCCACACATGGAACACCGATCAGTCCGCAAGATCTGACCCAACATGAATGCATCACGCGGCCCGCGATCGGAAGCACTCCGGTCACATGGCGATTGCGTGGTCCAGACGGCATGATCGAAGTGCCCGTCAGCAGCCGCTTTCAGGTGAACACTCATCAGGCACAGCTAGGCGCTGCGCTGGCAAACCTGGGTATAGCGCTGGTGCCATCCCTGACCACACTCGCACCTCTAGAACAAGGAGTGCTGAAGGAAGTTTTGCCCGGCTATAGCCATGAGGCAGGTGTCTATTTTGTATTTCCGAGCAGGCGGCATATTCCCCGTGCAGTTAGAGCGTTCACGGAGTTTGCCAGTACTGTCCTGTTTGAGCGGGGCATGGTTCTGCCTTCTTAGCATCAACGTTTGGAGAGCACTTAACGGTTCTTTATCGAGGAAGTGATCACTCATTCAATGGGGCGCAGCGCTGGACGATTTACCCAATCTGTTGAGTCGACCGGTTGAATCCACAGCCGAAAGCAGACATTAATCACGCTACCCAATCTTTCGAAAATGGGCACGCGTTACGGTCAGCCCCCTAGCGTAGAATTTCCTGGATGCCAGCCCCCACCCGAGACGGACCCTCAATGCAAACCCCGACCACCCCAATCCCCCTCTGGAAAACCTACCTCCTTTTCCTCACCCCCATGGTCCTCTCCAATTTCCTCCAATCCATGTCGGGCACCGTCAACAGCATCTACATCGGCCAAATGCTCGGCACCCAAGCCTTGGCCGCCGTTTCCGGCATGTTCCCCATCGTGTTCTTCTTCATCGCCCTGGTCATCGGCCTCGGCGCAGGTGCGAGCGTGCTCATCGGCCAAGCCTGGGGCGCGCGTGAACCGCATCTGGTGAAAACCATCGCCGCTACCACGTTGCTGTTGGGAGCAATCATCGGCCTGACAGCGGCGGTGCTGGGCAGCGTATTCGCAAGACCAGCCTTGCAAGGCTTGGGCACTCCGGCCGACGTATTGGATGACGCCGTGTCCTACGCCCACGTGATGATGTGGATCATGCCGTCGCTGTTGGTCTACGTCCTGTTCACCCAGCTGCTGCGCGGGGTGAGCGATACGGTGTCGCCGCTGATCGCATTGGTGGTGTCGACGTGCATCGGCCTGGCGCTGACGCCGGCGTTGATTCGCGGTTGGTTCGGGTTGCCGATGTTGGGGATTCAGAGTGCGGCGTATGCGGGGTTGGCGGGGAATTTGTCGGCGATGGGGTGGTTGGCGTGGCGGTTGATTCGGCGGGGGCATCCGTTGGCGCCGGATCGGGAGATGTTTGCGGCGATGCGCCTGGATCGGGTGATTCTCGGCAAGGTGTTGCGCATCGGTTTGCCGACCGGGTTGCAGATGGTGGTGTTGTCGGTGTCGGAGTTGGTGATTCTGGCGCTGGTGAATCAGCACGGGTCGCAGGCGACGGCGGCGTATGGGGCGGTGACGCAGATCGTCAACTATGTGCAGTTTCCGGCGTTGTCGATTGCGATCACGGCGTCGATTCTCGGGGCGCAGGCGATTGGGGCAGGGCGCATTGAGCGGATGGGGCCGATTCTGCGCACCGGGTTGTTGATCAATGTGTGCCTGACCGGTGGGTTGGTGGTGTTGGGTTACCTGTTGTCGCACTGGTTGCTGGGGTTGTTTCTGACGGACGATTTGACTCAGGCGAAGGCCGAGCACTTGCTGCACATCATGCTCTGGAGCCTGTTGGTGTTTGGCTTTCAGGCGATTGTCGGCGGGATCATGCGGGCCAGCGGCACGGTGTTGGTGCCGATGGCGATTTCGATTGTGTGCGTGCTTGGCGTGCAGTTGCCGATGGCGTATGTGCTGGACGGGCAGTTCGGGTTGCAGGGTGTATGGATGGCGTTTCCGGTGGCGTATTTGGGGATGCTGATGTTGCAAACGCTGTATTACAAACTAGTGTGGCAACATCAGAAGATTGAACGCCTGGTGTAGATTGGATCCTTTATTTCAATCTTGACCCTAATAAGTATGACTGTTTTAGTTGGAGGGGGCCTGAATGCGAGTTGGTCTCTATTGCAGATATCGTTAGTGAGGTAACAACTAATGGATCCAATAGAAGAATCTAAGGCCCCATGTAATTTACCAGGCCAGTTGTCACGTGGCTTTCAGGGAAGTTGGGATTTATCCAGCGAGGTGAGTTGCTTCTTCTGAACTAACCGTTTGTCGGTGGTTTGCTCGAAAAATGAACATTTGGGTTCTAATGCCCTCTGATACTTCAGCGCGTCGCCATGACCTGCTCCTGCAGCCGCAGAAAGAGAAGTGGATCCCGAACCTCATATGCATTGAATGCAAGTGAGGATTTTTTTACCTGAAATTCAGGAGCCAACAAATAGCCGAACTTGATTTGCCGGGCAAATTAATCGGTTCAGCCGCGCCAAATCACTGATTTGGCTTGTCTTTTATCAGTCGGATCTCATAGGGCCTGCAACTCGATTAGAGCCCCGCTGAACTAATGATTCGCACTGTATAATCAGTTGGAGAAGTACCGTGTCTATAAATACAATTATGAGTCTGGTCGAAAACAAAGAGTGTATGGAATTTGTGCGGTTGGGTGTTGTTTATGCTCACTTGGTCGCCTGTTGTGTTGCCATTGGTTTGGTGTTGACCAGTGATATAGCCATGGTTAAGAACTTGTTGAAGGGCAAGGTGTTTTCGGAGCACGATAATGCGCATCTGGAAAGTCTCCAGACGTCTGTCGTTGTTGCATTGATTGCGTTGTGGGTCACCGGTATTGCAATTGTGGGTATTGATTACCTGGAGAAGGGAGTCGAGTACTTCATGAACCCGAAACTTCAAGCCAAAGTGATCATTGTCATGTTGCTGACGTACAACGGCATCTTGCTGCATCGCCTGGTGTTGCCGGCCATGCAGAAGGCCGGATCGCTGCTCAAGCTCGAGTTTAGCGCACGGATGCTGGCGCTGTTCTGCGGCTCGCTGTCGGCGGTGTCCTGGATGTATGCGGCCCTGCTGGGTGTCGGACGCCCGTTGGCCTGGAAGTATTCACTCTCTGAACTGTTGATGGCGTATCCGCTGTTGATTGCACTGGGTTTCCTGGCAATGCTGGCATTGACTCAGCGAGTGATAAAACAGAACGACGATGTGGTGCCGCTGCGGACTGTTGCGAGTGCTTGCTAAGTTGTAACGTTCGCTGAACTTCCCGGACACCTCCGGTTTTAAAAAGAGGGCCACCCGTAACAGGGTGGCTCTTTTTTTTGCGTCAAAAGTTGCTCCAGAAAGTCGAGTCGTCGGTGAAGGCCGGCGGGCTTGCTGTCGTCCACCTTCGGACTGACAATCCAGAGTGACGGTGATGTAAACCGACAGGCGTGATCGCCTGGGGAGGTTTTCCACATGAGTCCTTCATCGACAACCATTCTGCAAGACCGCGCCGATGCCGGTCGGCGGCTGGTGGCGCCGTTGCTCAAGTACGCGCATCGCCCCGATGTCATCGTCCTCGCCTTGCCCCGTGGCGGTGTGCCGGTGGCGTATGAAGTGGCGATCGCGCTGGACGTTCGCCTCGACCTGATGCTGGTGCGCAAACTGGGCGTTCCGACCCATCAGGAGCTGGCGATGGGCGCGATTGCCAGCGGCGGTATTCAAATCCTCAATGAGCATACGCTGCGGGCACACCCGATTGATCAGGCAACGTTCGAGGCCGTGGTCGCACGGGAAACCCGCGAACTGCTGCGGCGTGAGCAGGTGTATCGCGGAACGCGTGCGCCGGTGCAGTTGAAGGATCAGGTGGTGATTCTGATTGACGATGGCTTGGCGACGGGCGCTTCGATGAGGGCGGCGATTCACGCGGTGCGCGCACAGGCGCCGGCGCGCGTTGTCGTCGCGGTGCCGGTGGCGCCGGTTGAAACGGCGGAGGCGCTGCGCGGTGAGGTGGACGAGTTGGTGTGCCCGATCACTGCTGATTGGTTTATGTCGATTGGGCATTGGTACGTGGATTTTTCCCAGACTGCGGATGCCGAGGTCATCAGGTTGTTGACGCGGGCGTGGCAGCGGTAGGGGAGTGGGGCGGCGTAAACATTTGGGGTTTGAGAGATGGGTCATCCGTTACGGGGTGGCCCATTTTTTTGGCTGGAAGTTGCGTTGATCTTGAGGGCGCCATCGCCGGCAAGCCGGCTCCTACAATGTCCGCGTGCAAACCCGATCCTTGTAGGAGCCGGCTTGCCGGTGATAGCGGCCTCACGGTTTACACCGTTCGTCGCAGAACCCTAAAACGACCTATTGACACCCGCCGGCATCTGCGTGAATATTCATCCATCGCATGCGATGCAATCGAATGCGACACTAAATCAAACCTATCGCAACATCGAGGATTCACCCCATGAGCAAGATCGAAAAAGTCCTGGCCACCGGCAAAACCCACACCACCGCCAGCACTGCCGGCAATACATCCGGCGGCCACAACGGCAGCCTCGACATCACCCTGTCGACACCCGGCAGCGCCAAACCTGCTCATGTGTTTGCCGGCACCCAGCCGCACCCGGCTGCCGAGCAACTGTTCGCCGGTGCATGGTCGGCGTGCTACACCGCTGCCGTCGGTCTGGTGGCCAATGATTTGAACGTGGTACTGCCAGCGGACTTCTCCGTCGACATCGAAGTCGATCTGGGGCAAACCGGCCCGGCCTACTTCCTTCAGGCGCGTTTGACCCTGCGCGTACCTGGCCTGCCACACGACATCGCCACCACGCTGGCGCACACCGCTGATCAGATCTGCCCATACTCGAAAGCAACACGCGGCAATATTGATGTGGCACTGAACGTCCTCACCGTTTAATTATTATAAAAGCATCGCGTGCGATAAAAGCGCACGCGAAAAACAAATCCCCAATTGAGAGCATTCATCATGAGCAAGATCGAAAAAGTCCTGGCCACCGGCAAAACCCACACCACCCCTAGCGCAGCCGGCAACACGTCGCGCGGCCACAACGGCAACCTCGACATCGTGCTGTCCTCGCCCGGCAGCGCAAAACCGGCGCACCAGTTTTCGAACATTCTGCCGCACCCGACCGCCGAGCAATTGTTCTCCGGTGCCTGGTCGGCCTGCTATAGCGCCGCCGTCGGCCTGGTGGCCAAGGAGTTGAGCGTGACACTGCCGGCCGACACGGCGGTAGACATCGAAGTTGATTTGGGCCAGACCGGCCAGGCGTACTTCATCCAGGGGCGATTGACCCTGCGCGTACCGGGCCTGTCGAACGAGGTCGCAACGAAACTGGCGCATGGCGCCCATGAGATCTGCCCGTACTCCAAAGCCACCCGCGGCAACATCGACGTGGCGTTGAACGTCATCACCGAGTGATGCACCGCACGACCGGTTCGACTTCGCCAGGCGAGTCGAACCGGCCGCCGGCCCGGGCAACATCGATAAGCGTCAATTGGGCGCCAATGTGCTCTTCAGCCAATGTTCAAAACGTGTCGCACCCATGATCGGATTCGCCCCAGGCGTCAGTGACTGATCGTTGATGGACGCACCGAAGTAAGGAACCGTGTCATCCGCGACGACCTCGCGCGGATCTTTGATGTGCCGCAGGTATTGGTTCACGAATTCAACGATCGGCTTGCGATCCGGCCCGGCGACTTCCAGGGTCTGGTTGTCTGGCGCTTTCAAGGCGATATCGGTCAGGGCCGTGGCGACATCGAGCGAGGCAATCGGTTGCAGTGCGGCAGGGGTCAGGTGGATGGTGTTGCCGTCTTCGCGACCCGAGTAGGCAATGGCACCGATGAACTCGAAGAACTGCGTGGCGCGCAGGATCGTGTAAGGAATGCCCGAGTGTTTGATGAGTTTTTCCTGAGCCATCTTCGCCCGGAAGTAACCGCTTTCGAGCATGCGCTCGGTGCCGACCACTGACAGCGCAACATGGTGTTTGACGCCGTCGGCTTTCTCCGCCGCGAACAGGTTTTTCCCGGCCGTTTCGAAAAAATGCAACGCCGCGTGATCCTCAAATGAGGGCGAGTTCGCCACGTCCACCACCACATCTGCGCCTTTCAAGGCTTCCTTCAGTCCTTCGCCACTGATGACGTTGACGCCGGTACTCGGCGACGCTGCCAGCGCTTCATGCCCCAGTGCCCGCAGGTTTTTGCACAGTTGACTGCCGATCAGTCCGGTCCCTCCGATGACGACGATTTTCATGACCCGTCTCCCGTTGCGGTCAATGGAACACTCATTAAACACCTGCATGACTCAGGCATCCGGCGCGTAACGGGGGTGCGCGACAGGTGGTCGGGCCGCCGGTGCACCCATGGCACAAACGGCGATTTTTTGCTTTAGTCCACCTATGGCTGGCCTTTGTGTGCAGCACCTCACTGCACCAGGGCGTCCTGCCGGAGAATCCCATGAACCTTCGTTTCCCGCGTTCCGCCGCCGTGCTTGTCGCGCTCACGCTCGGCGTGTTGCCGTGCGCCGATGCCATCGAATACAAACAGGTGAATGAGACCGCCAGCACGATCTCTTTCACCTACAAACAGTTCAGTTCACGGGTCTACGGCACGTTCGGCAAGTTCGAAGGCACGCTGGATTTCGACACGGCGAACCCCTCGGCAGCCCACGCCGTGCTCACGATCGAACTCGACAGCATCGATGCCGGAAGCAGTGACGCCAACGAAGAACTGAAAAAGCCCGCGTGGTTCGACACGGCCACTTATCCGCAGGCGACGTTTGAGTCGACCGCTGTTAAAGCGTTGAGCAACAACCGTTACGTGATCACCGGCAATCTCACCCTCAAGAAAATAACGCGCACGGTGCAAGTGCCGGTCCTGCTGAAGTCCCAGAAAGCCATCGGCATATTCGATGGCCAGCTGACGCTCAAGCGCAGCGACTTCAAAATCGGTGAAGGCGAGTGGGCGGACACGGTGGTTTCCGACGATATCAACATCAGGTTCCGGATGGTTGCGCCGGAGCAATAGCTGTTCAGCGTTCTGATTCACCGCGGCTTTACGTCGCTTGCTCTGCCATGGTTTTACTGTCATCGTTCGCGCTACTGGTAATCTTTCTTATTTGAGAAATTTTTGCGTATGCGCGATTTTTCCGTGGCTGATGACGACGTTGCCCGTCGTCGGCGGACCTTCACCGACCTCTATAGCGATCACCATTCCTGGTTGCATGGCTGGCTACGGAAAAAACTCGGCTGTTCGCAACGTGCGGCCGATTTGGCCCATGACGCGTTCATTCGCGTGCTCACCCTCGCCGAGCCTCACACCATCAAAGAGCCGCGGGCGTTTCTGGCGACCATGGCGGGGCGCTTGTTGATTGATGGCGCCCGACGCCGGCGGATCGAGCAGGCGTACCTCGAGGCGCTGGCGATCCAGGCGCATGACGCCGGCATGCCCGACCCCGAAGCGATCCATGTGGCGCTTGAAGCGCTGGAAAAAATCGCCGTGATGCTCGCCGGGTTGCCAGACAAGAACCGCGAGGCGTTCCTGCTCAGCCGGCTCGACGGCCTTACCTACAGCGAGATCGCGATTGAACTGAAAGTGTCCGCCAGCACGGTCAAAAACTACGTCGCCGGTGCGCTCGTCCATTGCTACAACACCTTGTACGGGGCGGAACAGCCGTCGTGACGAACATCCAACCACCCTCCGAGCAGATGATCCTTGAGGCGGCTTACTGGCTGACGTTGTTGCACGACGATTTGGCTACCGACGCCGAACGCGTGGCTTTCGATGTCTGGTGCGAAGCCGACCCGCGACACGCGCTCGCCCTGGAGCGCATGCGGGCTTTGTGGGGTGGTTTTGACGAGCTGCCTGCCGCCCCCGCACGCGTTGCCCTCAAGCATGCCTTTGCCCGGCCGGGCCCGAGAGTGTCGAGCCGTGGCGCCCAGGCGATTGCGCTGCTGGGTGTGTTGGTCTGTGGCTGGATCGGCCTGGACAACATGCCGGTCTGGCTCGCCGATCAACGTACCGGTGTGGGCGAGCGGCGCGAGGTGGTGCTTTCGGACGGCAGCCATATTCAGCTCAACAGTCATTCGGCGCTGGACGTGAAGTTCGACGGCCAGCAGCGCGTCATCGAGTTGTTGGAAGGGGAGATGTGGGTCGAGGTGGCCAAGGACGCCCGGCGTCCGTTTGTGGTGCGCACTGATCAGGGGACGGCGACGGCACTGGGCACGCGCTATCTGGTGAAACGCGCAGCCGATGGTTCGACCGTGGTCAGTGTGCTGGAGTCTATCGTTGCCGCCAAAGCCAACGGCGCCGAGGCGGTGAACGTCGCGGCGGGTGAGCAAACCACCCTCAGAGAGGGCCGGGCGCAAGCACCGCAACCTATCGGCAACGCCCACCCGGATGCCTGGACCCGGGGCCTGCTCAAAGTCGATGACCGCCCTTTGAGCGAAGTGCTTCAGGCCCTCGCCGGTTACCGACGGGGCCTGGTGCGCTACGACGAACAGGCGCTGCAAGGGCTGCGCGTCTCCGGCGTGTTCCGCCTCGACGACACCGATGCTGCACTCGCGGCACTGGCGGACAACCTGCCGATCCAGGTCGAGCACTTCACCGATCTGCTGGTGGTGATCAAACCCCTATAACCCCCCAACCCCCTGTAGGAGCGAGCTTGCTCGCGATGGACTCAAGCGCGCCGCGTTCATTCAGAAAATACGCGTCTTCGTTAACGTCCATCGCGAGCAGGCTCGCTCCTACAGGGTTTTGGGTTATCCAAAAAAATATTAATGCAAATCGCTCGCATTCATTGTCTGTTTTTCCGACATGACCGTCATGGTTAGTAACGCCTTCCATTTCGCAGGATTTCTCATGTCTCGCTTTGCTCGTCCGTTGCACCCACTGGCGCTTTCAGTGGCGATGGCTTTTGTCGCGGCACCGCTGCTGGCTGCCGAATCGCCGGTCGCGGGTTCACACACCAGTGCTGTCCGCAGTTTTTCGATCCCGGCCGGGGATTTGAGTCAGGCGCTGAACAGCCTGGCCGAGCAGGCAGATCTGGTGTTGGCCTTCGACCCGGCCTTGACGCGCGGTAAACGCAGCAATGGCCTGAGCGGACCATTCAGCACCGGCGACGCACTTGCCCAATTGCTTCAGGGCAGCGGCCTCAACGCCATCGCGCTGTCGGCCACGCGCTATCGCATCGAACCTGCGCCCGAGGCGGTCGAAGGTTCTCTGGAGTTGCAGGCCACCAACATCAACGGCGCGTATGCGAGCGAAAGTCCGACCGGCCCGGTGGCGGGTTATGTCGCGACGCGCGCACTGTCGGCGACCAAGACCGATACGGCGCTGAACGAAACACCGCAGTCGATTTCCGTGGTCACCAAGGACCAGATGCGTGCCCAGGGCGCGGAGAATCTCAACCAGATTTTGCGTTACACCGCCGGCGTGATTCCCGAAACCCGTGGCTCTACCGCCTCGCGACTGGATCAGATGACCATCCGTGGTTTTTCCCCTGCCGTGTATCTGGACGGCTTGCGCATGCCGGGCAGTCGCGATGCCTCGCCGCAAAAAGACTCGTTTGATCTGGAGCGCGTGGACGTTTTGCGCGGGCCGTCGTCGGTGCTGTACGGGCAGGCCAGCCCCAGCGGTGTGGTGAACATGGTCAGCAAGCGGCCGCTGGATACGCCGTTCCATGAAATCGGCGTCGAGTACGGCACCTTCGACAAGAAACGCACGACCTTCGATTTGAGCGGCCCGCTCGACGACCAGGGCGTTTACTCCTATCGCCTGGCCGGTCTGTACGACGAGGCCGATGGTCAACTGGAACACACCGAAACCCAGCGTCAGTCCATTTCGTCGGCGTTCACCTGGCGCCCGAGCGATGACACGTCGCTGACGCTGTTGGGGCATTTCCAGAAAGACCCGAAGGCGGCTTCGTACGGTTCGACACCGGCGTGGGGCTCGGTGTTGCACAGCCCGACCGGGCGTGACATCGATGTCGATTTCTATGACGGCGACAAGGATTTCGAGAAGAGTGACCGCGAGTATTTCTCCATCGGTTATTTGTTCGAACATCACCTCAACGACGTCTGGACCTTGCGTCAGAACGCGCGTTACCTGCGCAGCGAAGGCGTTTATCGCAGCCTCTACAACAGCAACCTGCGCGCCGATTACCGCACCTCCAACCGGTCGACCATTGCCACAGACGTCGACCTGGATGCCTACACCCTGGATAACCAGGTGCAGGCCAGATTCGACACCGGACCGGTGCAGCACACGGTGCTGTTGGGTGGCGATTATCAGAACACCAGCACGGATACCAAGTCCGGTTTCGGCACGGGGCCGACGCTGGATATCTTTGACTCGGTCTACGGTGTTCCGGTCGTCACACCCGCGTTTACCACCGACGCGACGCAGCGTAACCAGCAGAAGGGCTTGTACCTGCAAGACCAGATCAAATGGGACAAGTGGGTGTTGCTGATGGGGGGGCGCTACGACTGGGCGACCAACAACAACAGCTCGATGAACTTGCGCAACAACGTCAAGACCAAAACCTCTCTGGACAGCGAGGCGTTCACCGGTCGCGTGGGGCTGGTCTATCTGTTCGATAACGGCCTGTCGCCGTACATCAGCTACGCCGAATCCTTCGAACCGCAGTCGGGCACCGGCTACGGTGGTTCGGTGTTCAAGCCGACCGAGGGCCAGCAATACGAAGTGGGGATCAAGTACCAGCCACCGGGCAGCAACAGCTTTATCACCGCGTCGGTCTTCGACCTGCGCCAAAGCAACGTGCCGACGCTTGATCCGGATCCGACGCACCTGTGCGGCACCGGGCGTTGCCAGGAACAGAGCGGTGAAGTGCGTTCCCGTGGTTTCGAACTCGAAGGCAAGGCCAGCCTGAATGACAACCTGGACATCACCGCCGCGTACGCTTATCTGGACAACCGCATCACCAAGTCCAACAGCACCGTGAGCTACGCGCCGCTGACCGACATCGCCGTCGGCCCGGCAGTGCCGGCGAAAGGCACCACCAACTATGGCGTGCCGCGTCATACGGCCTCGGTCTGGGCGGATTACACCTTCCACGACGGCGTTGCCAAAGGCTTCGGTGTCGGCGGCGGGGCGCGTTACGTCGGTTCCTCCTGGGGCGACACTGCCAACACACTGAAGGTGCCGGGTTACACGCTGCTGGATGCGGCAGTGCACTACGACATCCCGCACATCAACAGCCTCAAGGACAACCTGCGCCTGGCGGTGAACGCCAGCAACCTGGCCAACAAAGAGTACGTGGCGTCGTGCTATTCCTATTCGTGGTGCTGGTATGGCGCACAGCGCACCGTTCAGGCGAGCGCGACGTATCAGTGGTGACACCCGCTGAGCTGACACACCACGTCGCCTGTATCGCCAGCAAGCCGGCTCCTACACACCACCGAGCCTGTAGGAGCTGGCTTGCCAGCGATGGCGGCGTATTTGATACACCGCGCAAGCCCCATCGCCAGCAAGCTGGCTCCTACAAGGATCTGCATTCACCTGACACACCACCGAACCTGTAGGAGCCGGCTTGCCAGCGATGGCGGCGGATCTGATACACCGCGCAAGCTCCATCGCCAGCCAGCTGGCTCCTACAAGGATCTGCATTCACCTGACACACCACCGAACCTGTAGGAGCCGGCTTGCTGGCGATGGAGCTTGCGCGGTGTGGCTGACCAGACGTCAAAGCGTGGCCGTTTTAATGCACGGCAATTGGCGCTGTAACGGTCTTCCCGAGCGCTGAGCGAACGGTGATGGTCGGGCTCGGTGTCGGGCCGTTGCCGGTGGTGGTAACGGACAGTCTCCAGCGTGCCCCCGTACCGTTCGGCGTGAGCGTCGCGGTTCCCAGATTGAGCTGGCCGCCCGTGGTCGACGCACTGACGGTGATGCTGTTGCCCGCCGCCCGCGAGGTCGTCCCGGTCACGTCCCAGGTATAGCGATTGTTGCTGCGCACGTTGACGGAAGCGCGGGTGACCAACAACGTTTCATTCACCGCCGCCGCAGCGCTGACCGCCACGGACACCGTCGCCGGTTTGTCCGAGACGGCACCAAGGTTGTCGCTGGCTTCGTAGGTAAACACCGCAGTGAACGGCGCCGCAACAATGGCCGGTGGCATATAGAACACTCGAATGCCGTCGGTGCTCACGGAGCCCTGGCCCGAATCCGGCTGGGTCAGGCCGACAACCTTGAGCGGCAGGTTACCGTCCGGGTCAGTGTCGTTGGCGAGCACGCTGATGGTCACTGGCAGGCCGTTACTGCTCGTGGCGCTGTCATTGTTGGCCACGGGTTTTTTGTTCGGGCCTTCATTATCATCGCCGTCAACGCCAGTGCGGAAGGTTGGCAGTGCCACGGAGTTGACGAAAGTGACGCCGTCCCAACCCGGTATCGGCGTTGGCATCAACTGGAACTGCCCCGGATGCTCGGAATCCCAGCGCAGCAGCATCGACGTGTCCTCGTGCTGAGTGTTGTGGCAGTGCTCCATGTAGGTGCCGGCGAACTCGCGGAAGTGGAGCGCTACGTCGACATCCACTGAACTGTCGACGCCTTCGCCAATACGAAAGACGTCCTTGCGTGCCCATTTTTCCCATTCCGGCGGTGCCTTGCCGTCGCGACTGAGAATGACGCCTTCTTCGAAATGCACATGCACCGGGTGGTTCCAGCCATTGCCGCCGTTCTTGATTTTCCACACTTCGAGGGTGCCGTCGCCGGAGAACCCGGCGTCCGTGGGGCCGCTGGCCAGTTGCGGTGCGGCACTGATGCGACGCGGGTCCATGGGAAAGCCGGGGCCGCCATCTGTCTTGATCGTCCACGGTGCTTCATCGGTGCCATCGGAGCGACCGAAAATGAACTCCCGATGCCGCGCCACGTTGAGCCTGGCCTGGTCATTCGGGTTGTCGCGATCGATGGGCAACGGGATCATCGTCTTGCCGCCAGGCACAAAGGCTGCCGGGTCCATGGCCACGTCCTGACCGCTGTAGGGCTGAACCAGCAGTTGCAGGAATTTGCCAACCAGCGGGTCGCCCCTGTCCCATTTCGGGCCTTTGCTGGTTTGCTTGATGACGGCCTTGTACTTCTCGGACAGCACGTCAGCCAGGGGGGCGGGCTCTTCCGGGCCCTTGCCGTCTTCGTGCACCAGCAGGTTGACGAAGTACAGTTTGTCGCCGACCTTGATCCCGTTTTTCGAGAAATTGACGATGATGTCGAAACGTTCGGCGATGCCCATGGTTGGCAGGATCGCATTGTTATTGGTCTTATCGCCGTCACCATCCAGGTCCATGCTGCCGTCGAACGGCACGGCGTGTTCCATGATATTGCCGTCGTTGGCAATCAGGTGGAGCGGCACCCGATTATAGGAAACCCCAGAGCCGGCAGGCCCCGGAAATTCACCGCCATTGCCGCTGATTTCCCGTACCAGCGCCAGCTTGAAATAGCGCGACACCGAGCCGTTGAGAATGCGGAAACGGTAGCTGCGCGCGCGAACTTTCAGGCTCGGCTGGTACTGCCAGTTGACCAGCATCTGATCCCCGAGAAAGCCGTCGGTGTTGAACGGGTTGAACCACAACTGGCCGTTCTCGTCCCAGGCCTTATCGGAGATCAGCAGGTTCACGTCGTAGTCGCGGTTGCCCCAAGGCATCGCTGAACCGCTGGGAAAACGCAGGTTGACGCCGTCCTCGATCGCTTCGTTGCCGCGATCCACAGCGCTGTAGTAATTCATCATTGCCGCATTGCCCTTGTAGACATTCTGCGCGGTGAAATCGAGCATGTGGTCGTGGAACCAGTGGCTGCTCATGGTCTCGCGCCAGTCGCCTCGGATTTTTATGCTGCCGTTTTCGCAAGTCTTGAGGCCCGGACTGACATCGTTGACGAAGAGTTTTTCGCCCGGTGAGCAGGGGAAGGCTGCACGCGGATCTTGCGCCTTGGTGTTGATCGTGTCGTAGCCGGCCAGTTGCAGCGGCCAGCGATAATCGTAGAACTGCCCCGGAAAGAAAAATGCATTGGTAAAGCCATCGCTTTCAGCCGGCGAGTGCCCATTGTGTTCGTGGGTGCTGAGGGTGTGCAGGCCAAAACCGGCGTTGGCTGCGGGGTCGATTGGCAGGGCGTTGTAATGGCGCATCAGCAACGCTTGACCGTAGCGGACCATCAGCAATTTGGCCGGCACGGTGCCGTCGAACGTCCACAGCGAGTTGTGATTCTGCACCGGCATTCTTGAATGAAAACGCACGTCGATACCGCGAGTGGTGCCCGCTGTCGCCGGGATGTCCGAAGTTTGGTAGTAGAGCCCGCCGGGGGCGAATTCACCCTTGTTGTAGTGGTGCAATTGTTGGGCGTCACGCAGGCCCTGGTTGGTTCTGGCACCGGCTTGAACAGTCTTGAACTGAACCTGCGGGAAGAACTCGTTCCAGCGTTGATGCGACCAGCCTTTTCCCGGTGGCCGACCCTCCGCCGGCGAGCCCACCGGATGCCGGTTGAGGAAGGCTTCGATCTGCGCTTTCCACGGATTGCGGTCCAGTACATTGGAAAACTGTGAGGGAAACGGGGACAACCCCGGCTGGCGCAGGAAGGCTTCGAGCGCTGCACTCGACGGGCCGCTGCGGGCGACGTTGTTCGGATCCTGCTGGGGCGCCGGGCCGAGGGTTGGCACGGGGAATGTCAGCGTCTGCGGCGGGGTAGTCGGGTCGAGTGTTTCCGAACCGAACTCTTCGAACAGCAGCAGTTGTTGAGTGAATGGTTCGGCTCCGAACAAGGGGCTGGGCTTGCCGTTGGTGGGGTAGTTGAACGACGTCTGTGCGGCGGGCGGCAGTACGTTGTCGGCCCGCGGCGTGTTTCGGTCGCCGAACACGCCGTTGGGCAAGGCCAGGGCACCTTGATTGGCCGGGGGCAGGTTTTTCAGTGCTTCCAGGGCTGCCTTAGGGTCAGCAGGCGGGTTATGGAAGGCTGACGGATCGGTCGGAGGCGGTGGCCCGAAATCATCGAGCGGAGCGGCATTCACCACAGACAGGCTGAAAGTCATCAGCATCACCAAAGTAATGCCCGGCGTCCGGAAAAAGCCGGGCGACTTGTTCACAGGAGCTGAGCTTTTCATGGTGGTTCTCTGGGGCGTGTCGTGGTGTCGGCACATGCGCAAAAATCGACGCAAAAGCTGAGCCACTAACGAGATTGTCAGATAAATCATCGCGTTAGGTTCAGTGATATGCGTGGGAAGTGTTAACGAGAGTTAACAGTTGGGGGATATTCCTCAGTCTTGGGGAGGGTGTTATTCCCCATTGCCCCGTCCGGTGAGGAGGTGTTGTCGTTGGCCTCATCGCCGGCAAGCCGGCTCCTACAGTTGATTTCCATAGTCACTCGGCATGACTGCCAACTGACACGCCACCCCGGTCTCGTCGGCGCGTTATGATAGGCGCGTCCGCCGCCAGAGTCAGAGCAGAGCCTCAATGCCCCAGATCACCCATTTCAAAACCCCGTGCCCCGAGCACCTCACCAGCCAGATTCTGCAGATGGTGGTCGATAACCTGACCGACATCAGCATGGTCGCCATCCCGCCGAGCAACCTGTTGTACAACGTTTACCAGTACGCGATTGGCTATGAGGTTCACCTCTATCTGGAGGCGCTGAACGGGGCGAAAGGGGTGGCGGTGGAGTTGCTGGTCGCGACCGATGTGGACGATCCGGAACAGGTCATCGGCTTCTTGCTGTACCTGCCGATCAAGGACGATCCCGAGGCGTGCGGCGTCGCATACATGGCGGTGCAGGCCGGCCATCGGCGTCAAGGCGTGGCGCGGCGGATGCTGCGGGAAATGGTCGGCCGCTATCCGCATGCCGAGCTGACCTGCGCGGTGGCCAAGGTGCCGTGGTTTGAATCGATGGGCTTTCAGGTGCTGGGCACGCGCGGTACGCAGGTGTTGATGAACACCCGCGATCATCGCTCTGACGGGTTGATGGGGCTGCTCGACGTGGCGTCGATCTACAGCTCGCTGGAGGTGCGGCAGATTCATACGTACCTGCTGCAAAAGCACGGCAAGCGGGCGATGCTCGATGCGGAAAAACAGCGTGACCGGCATCTGGATCAATTGACGCACAAGGCCAATGAATTTGTCCGCGAGCGGTTGGGCGAGTCGCCGCGCTGACCGCGCCCCACCAGTCAAATCGATCAACTGTGGGAGCGGGCTTGCTCGCGAAGGCGGAGTTACATTCAGCATTGATGTTGACTGACACATCGCCTTCGCGAGCAAGCCCGCTCCCACATTGGGCCATGGCAAAATTCAGGAAAGCTTCACGTTCATGGTGATCCGCGCCGTGAACACCTTCTTGCCCTCGACGTCGTGAATATCTACCGGCACGAGCTTGTCGCCTTCCGTGGTCCAGTCCACGGAACCCCCGTCGGCCACCGCCGTCACGTCGGTTTTTGCCTTCGCCAGGTACTCCACCGTCATGCCTTTTGGAATCCAGCGTGCGCCTTCGGGAATCGACACGTCGGTCATCATTCCCGCCGCCAATTCAGCCGCATTGCACATCGCGATCGCGTGCACGGTGCCCAAGTGGTTGGTGATTTCCTTGGCGAACGGCACCTGCACCGTCGCGCAGCCTTTGCGCAACTCCGTGACCAGCGGGTTGATGGTGCTGAAGTAGGGCGCAACCTGACAGGCCATTTTGCTGAATGCTTGCGGGCCTACGCTGTTGAACATGCTGAGAAACTGACTCATTTGAAACCTCGCTGAGGGGGTTAAAGCAGAATTGTGTTCCGTTACGGAATAATGTTCTGTAACGGAACAGTATTCTGTCGGCTGGAAATCTGTCAACCTGTCGCCACGTGTCCGATGGCAGTCATCTGCCTTCACCATCGATTTTTTGGGACTGTGTTGAGCATGGAAACGTCAGATTTACTCGAGCGCTGCTACCCCGGAAGACGCGCCGAACTCAAGCGCGATATTTTTCGAAAGGCCCTCGCCCTGTTCAACGAGCAGGGGATCGAGGCCACGACCATTGAAATGATCCGCGCCGAATGCGACACCAGCGTGGGTGCGATTTATCACCACTTCGGGAACAAGGAAGGGTTGGTAGCCGCGCTGTTTTTCACCGCCCTGGATGATCAGGCCAGGCTGCGCGACAGCTATTTGAGCGAGGCGAAAACCACGCAAGAGGGTGTGTATGCGCTGGTGCACAGTTACGTGGATTGGGTCGACAGCCAACCCGAATGGGCGCGGTTCCAGTACCACGCGCGATTTGCTGTCACCAAGGGACCTTTCAAGGACGAACTGGCTACCCGTAACAAGATGCGCAACAAGCAATTGCTGGAATGGCTGTCGGATTCGGCCAGAGGCGATGAATTGAAAGGTTTTCCGGCTGAATTGATGCTGTCGCTGATTATTGGCCAGGCAGACAACTATTGCAGGACGTGGTTATCGGGTCGGGTGAAGGGCAGTCCGAAGGTGTACAGGGACGAGCTTGCACAGGCGGCGTGGCGGTCGATTTCCGGCGGTTGACCTGCAAAAAAGCCTGGTCTGATGCGGTAATGCTGTTCACTTGGGCTCAGGGAGGGCATGCGCTATTGGGAGGTTTTGAATGGGGGTATATCCGTTGCTGCGGTAACGGCTGCTATTGGTTTCGCCCTTACGGCGAGTCACTTGGAAGAGCCCCAAGTAACCAAGGGCTCTTGCCCCTTTCGTTCGGTGCCTCGCTGTGGCTCGGCATACCCTCGCTCCGGTCCTGCTCCGTGGGCCCGCCGCGATCGGCCATCCCTGGCCGTGCGCGGCTAACCCGGCATCCATGCCGGGTTGCCCACTGCGCAGAACCTGCGCTCGGCCTCTCGAGGGGGCGCTCAGATCAAAAGCTGAAGGCGAGCTAACGCTCGGCCTGATGAGTGGTGAAAATCAAAAGCAAACGCAATTACCTGTAGGAGCCGGCTTGCCGGCGAAAAACGCCCAGACACCGCGTTGATTCAGACACCCCGCGTTATCGTTGACGTCCATCGCTGGCAAGCCAGCTCCTACAATTTTGAATCGTGTGAACCCAATCCCCGTGTAGGAGCCGGCTTGCTGGCGATAGCGGTGTGTCAGTCGACGCATTTATCGCCTGAACAGACGCTATCGCCAGCAAGCCGGCTCCTACACGGGATCGGTGTACATATCCGGAATAAGTGGCCGCAGCAGTGAAGCAGAACGCGTACGCAAGATGAGCCAGGTCGGCTTTCAGGCCGCCTCGGCGGCTGTGGCGGTAGTCGCCCCCTCGAGAGGCCGAGTGGAGGTTCTGCGCAGTGGGCAACCCGGCATGGATGCCGGGTTAGCCGCCCCCGGCCATGGA
>NZ_JAHBDB010000040.1:0-48204 GCF_019956105.1 Pseudomonas sp. BF-RE-25 | reverse complement strand
GCTGGCGATGGTGTGTCAGTCGACATCACCGTGGCTGACCCACCATCGCCAGCAAGCCGGCTCCTACAGGGGTTGCGTGAATTGACACGGAAATGAAAAAGGCCTCGCATTTTGCGAGGCCTTTTATTTGGGCTTCAATCTGGTCAACTCTGCGGCCTCAGTCCTTGAGAAAGTCCGAACATGAACAGTAATAAATCATGATCGGGTTGGGTTGCAACGGTCGCCTTCGCAACCCGCGGCATCGGACAACGCGCGTCCCCGTTCACTGAACCGAGGACCTGCGTGCGGGGCTGCTCCCAAGCCGCCACCGCCAGTGAAGCAACTGCCAAGGCTCCTATCAGGAACAAACCTCTAGCAATTTCGAGTTTCATTGCTATAAACCTTTGATAGCGCTGCCAAACGCCGTCTCATAAAGGTAGACGAGATTTTTCCAGTCCGTGTCGCTGAACGACGAGTGGCGGCGCAGTTGCCGCATGTCATGGGTAGCGGCGCGACGGGCGGTCAAACGTTTCCGGCTCTTCTCCAGATCGAGCATGGCAATCTCGACGCTGGCGGCCTCGCCCTCACCAGTGACGCGTACGAATACGTGCTTCATATAGAGGCAGCCGTGCTGCCAGCGGCCCTTGTGCATGCGGGCCAGATTCTCGGCCAGATCCTTCAGGATCCGGTCATGCACCGCCTCGCCATGGCGCTCGCGACCACCACCTGCATACCAGTGTTCGATTTCTTCGAAACCGTCCAGTGCCTTGGTCACCAGCAATGCGCGCCACTTGTGAACCGGGTCATGCTGCGCACCGCAGAAAACGATTTCCGGAACACGCACGTCGATCAGGCGCATGCCCATGAGCGCATCTCGCTCACGCAACACCGTCGGCCGACCGAATGGATGCAGCCAACTCCGATAGGTATGTCCGGTCTGACGCTTGACGTAGAGCAGTTGTCCACTGCTGCTCTTGATACGCTGCACGCCACTTTCGCCGCCGCGACGGACGTTGGGTTCTTCAACCCATTCACCGCGCTGATTCCAGAAATAGTCAAAGCGATCCTGGGAAGCGACGTCCGTTTCTGCTGCACACTGCACTGCCATTGAGTTACCTCTTGCGTAATACATAAACCCGCCACATGGCATAGAGCGGTAGAAAGTCCAGTTGTTCCTGGATTCGAAAACCCGCCTGCTCGAACTCCTTTTCGACCGTAGCAGCCGGTAACACAAATCGGTTTTGGTAACCGAGATGCCCACGTGTTTTTTCAAGCCGCCTGCGTTTCCAGGCTTTGAAGTTGCCGTCTACCCACAACGAAAGAATCACACTGTCACGCGTGACGCGTTCGAACTCACGCAGAATGGCCAGTCGATGCTCGGCTTCACCGATGTGGTGCAGCAAGCGCATACAAAAAATGCTGTCGACGGCGTTATCAGGCAAGGCAATGTCGAACGCAGATGTGTGCAAGGGTTGTACCCGTTTCACCACATCGGCCGGTTGCGCCTTCAAAGCGATCTTCAGCATGGACTCGGAGTTGTCCGCACCGATAATCACCCGATTGGCTTTTTCCGCCAGTAGTGGCCAGAAGCGCCCGGCACCGCAGGGTAAATCGAGAACCAGACCAGGTTCACCGGCCAGTGTCAAAGCCTTGCGCGCCAGTTGCTCGTCACGCCAATGGGACAGTCGACGACCGAGTCCGTCCTGATGTTTGCGCAGGTATTTCTGAGCGTGTTGATCGTCGTATTTTTCGGAAAAATCAAGTTTGATCGGGCCAGCCATCACGAAGGGCTCCTGCGTTTCTGATGACCACTACCCTAAGGAATGGTGTGTCAGCGCCAGGTCATGCCTTCGTGAAAAAATCGTGGTGTAAAACCCCGATTTATTTCGAGGTTTTACAGGTTGACGGCAGTGGCCGAGGGCCACCAACGAAATCAACTATCGCGCTGACTCAGCGTCACCTGAAAACGACAGCCATTGGGCTCCATATTCGTCAGGCTGACATTCCACCCCTGGTTCTCGCAGATCCGCTGCACCAGCGACAGGCCCAGCCCCAGGCCTTCACCGCGTTTCTCGTTGCCACGCACGAACGGCTCGAACATCGCCTCGCGTTTTTCCTCGGGAATGCCCACACCGCTGTCCTCGACCGTGAAACCGGCGGTCGTCAGCGTCAAACGGATGAAGCCCTGTTCGGTGTAATGCAGCGCGTTACGCAGCAGGTTACCCATGACTGCGTGCAACAGGGTTGCGTTGTAGCAAGTGCTGGCCGGATTGCCCGGTTCAAATATCAGCGACAGCCCTTTTGCCTCGATCGGTTCTCGCCATAAATTGAGCAGCCCGCCGGCGACCTGGCTCAAGGACTGTTGCGGCGCCATGCTGGCGTCTTCATGTTGGGCGCGGGCCAGCATCAGGAAGGTTTGCACCAGCTCACGCATCTCTTCGCAGGCGCGGGCGATTCGTTCAACCTGAGCCCGCCCCCGCTGGTCGATGCCGGGGTTTTCCAGCAACAGTTCACAGGAACTGGCCAGCACCATCAACGGCGTGCGCAATTCGTGGCTGACGTCACTGGTGAACAATCGCTCCCGGGTCAATGCCTGCCGCAAGCGCCCGAGGGTGGCGTCGAAGGCTACCGCCAGCTCGCCCACTTCATCAGCGGCGTAGTCCGGTGCCAACGGGGGCGCCAGCCCCAGGAGCTGATCGCGGTGACGCACCTGCCGAGCGAGGCGCACCACCGGCGCCATCACTTTGCGCGCGAGGACCCAGCCGAGGAACACCGCCAACGCAAGGCTCAAGACGAAGCCCACCAACACCACCGCGAACAGCACCCGCTCGCGCTCTTCGAAATCACTCTGGTCTTGCAGCAGCACATAATGCCGGCCGTCGACGACTTCGACCATCGCGTGATACGACAGCTGCTCCCGGAACACCTCGTGAAAACCCGGCTCCAGATGTCGCAAATCCTTGGGCAAGTCGAAATCGCCCGGCCCGCCGCTGAAGTAGAACAGCTGGTCTGGTTCGGGGCGATGGCTCCAGTCAGAGACACTGTCCATCAACAACAGACGTTGCAGATCGCCACCCAGACCTGCCGAAATCAGTTTTTCTTCCACCAGGTGCACGGTTGCCACAATGCCCATGGCGAAGGCGCCTGCCACCAATGCGCTCATCAGCGCAAAGGCGATGATGATCCGTTGAGCAAGGCTCTGTTTAAACTCCATCACGGCCCTCGGCCAAGCGATAACCCACACCGTGTACGGTTTGCAGCAACGGCTTGGCGAACGGCTTGTCGATCACCTGACGCAATTGGTGGACGTGGCTGCGCAGGCTGTCGCTGTCCGGGCAGTCATCGCCCCACAGGGCCTCTTCGAGAATTTCCCGGCGCAAGACGTGCGGACTTTTCTGCATCAGCACGGCCAACAGTTTCAGGCCGACCGGGTTGAGTTTCAGCAAGCGCCCTTCGCGGGTGACTTCCAGGGTATCGAGGTCGTAGCTCAGATCGCCGACTTGCAAGGTACGACGACCGCCGCCCTGTGCCCGGCGCATCACTGCTTCGATCCGCGCGGCCAGTTCAGACAGGGCGAAAGGCTTGATCAGGTAATCATCGGCCCCGGACTTGAAGCCTTGCAGCCGGTCGTCCAGTTGATCGCGAGCAGTCAGCATGATCACCGGGGTGTCACGACGAGCGTCTTCGCGCAGGCGTTTGCACAAGGTATAGCCGTCGATGCCGGGCAACATGATGTCGAGCACGATCAAGTCGTAGTGCTCGGTGGCCGCCAGGTGCAGGCCAGACAAACCGTCCTGCGCGCAATCCACGGTGTAGCCTTTGAGCCCCAGGTAATCGGCCAGATTGGCCAGGATATCGCGGTTGTCTTCAACCAATAGAATTCGCATGGGCACCTCCTCCGTACACAGTAACGGCCGTCTTGGCCCGCGCAGCTTAAGGCCTGGCGTGGCGCAGAGCCAGAACTGTGTGCAGTGGTCAAACCCATTGATTAACCCGGTGTGACGTTGACGATTTTTTCACTATCGGTTCACACAGCCGCGACAGAAACAGGCCCAAACTCCGCGCGGCTGCGCTCTCAAGAACATTTAACCGACCAAGGAACTGCCATGGTTTCGACCACTGCCCGCCCCGCCTCTCGCCCTCTGAACTTCTGGGTGTGCCTGGGTGTGCCCGCCGTTACGGCGATCATTCTGGTGCTGCTCGAACTGACGTCCGTGGACATGGACCTGGCGAGGATGTTCTATGACCCGGCCGCGGGGGATTTCATCGGACGGCACAGTTACTTCCTCGAAAACATCCTGCATGACCGCGCCAAACAAGTGGTCATCGCGTTTTCGGTGTTGGCCATCTTCGGCTTCATCGGCGCCTTTTTCATCGACCGGCTCAAACCGTTCAAACGGGAACTGGGCTGCCTGGTGCTGTCCCTTGGCCTGGCGACCTCTTTTGTCACGCCCGTCAAAGCGGTGACCGCAGTTCAATGCCCATGGAGCCTGGAGCAATTCGGCGGTCATGAAACCTACAGTGAACTGCTCAGCCCGCGCCCACCGACCGAAAAACCCGGCCGTTGCTGGCCGGGTGGTCATGCCGCCACCGGTTTCACGTTGTTTGCGCTGTTTTTCGTGCTGCGCGACCGACGTCCGCGTCTGGCGCGCAAGGCGCTGGTGTTCGCGTTTGCGCTGGGCACGGTTTTTTCCATCGGCCGGATGCTGCAGGGCGCGCATTTTTTCTCGCACAACGTGTGGACAGCGATTTTCTGCTGGCTGATTTGTCTGGGGTCGTATTACTACATCCTTTATCGACCGGCGTTGAAGGCTGATCGAGTAACCAAGGCAGAACCTGTCAGCGTCTGATCTGACGCCTTCGCGGGCAAGCCACGCTCCTACAGGTTCAGCGTGATCCTTGTAGGAGCGAGGCTTGCCCGCGAAGGCCGCGACTCGGTCTCCCGACATACCAAATCTAGGCAATAAAAAACCCCGCCTGCTTTCGCAGGCGGGGTTTTTTCGTACGGGGTAAGGCTGGCTTACATCATGCCGCCCATGCCGCCCATACCGCCCATGTCTGGCATGCCGCCGCCAGCTGGTGCGTCTTCCTTGATCTCGGCGATCATGGCTTCGGTGGTGATCATCAGGCTGGCAATCGACGAAGCCGCTTGCAGAGCCGAACGAGTCACTTTGGCCGGGTCCAGGATACCCATTTCGATCATGTCGCCGTATTCGCCGGTGGCAGCGTTGTAACCGTAGTTACCCGAACCCTGCTTGACCTTGTCCACAACTACGCTTGGCTCGTCGCCGGAGTTGGCAACGATCTGACGCAGTGGAGCTTCTACAGCGCGACGCAGCAACTGGATGCCAACGTTCTGGTCATCGTTGTCGCCTTTCAGCTCGGAGATAGCCTGCAGAGCGCGAACCAGTGCCACGCCGCCGCCAGGTACCACGCCTTCTTCAACGGCTGCACGGGTAGCGTGCAGGGCGTCTTCAACGCGGGCTTTCTTCTCTTTCATTTCAACTTCGGAACCAGCGCCAACCTTGATCACTGCAACGCCGCCGGACAGCTTGGCCAGACGCTCTTGCAGTTTTTCACGGTCGTAGTCGGACGAAGTGTCGGCCACTTGCTGACGGATCTGCAGAACGCGAGCCTGGATGTCAGCCTCAACGCCGGCACCGTCGATCACGGTGGTGTTTTCTTTCGACAGGATCACGCGCTTGGCATTACCCAGGTGTTCCAGGGTAGTGCTTTCCAGGCTCAGACCGATCTCTTCGGAGATAACGGTACCGCCAGTCAGAACAGCGATGTCCTGCAGCATGGCCTTGCGACGGTCGCCGAAGCCTGGAGCCTTGACGGCTGCGACTTTGACGATGCCACGCATGTTGTTCACAACCAGAGTCGCCAGGGCTTCGCCTTCAACGTCTTCGGCCACGATCAGCAGTGGACGGCCGGCTTTGGCAACGGCTTCCAGTACTGGCAGCATTTCGCGGATGTTCGAGATCTTTTTGTCGACCAGCAGGATCAGCGGACCGTCCAGCTCGGCAGTCATGGTCTCTGGCTTGTTGACGAAGTACGGGGACAGGTAGCCACGGTCGAACTGCATGCCTTCAACAACCGACAGTTCGTTTTCCAGGCCCGAGCCTTCTTCAACGGTGATCACGCCTTCTTTACCGACTTTTTCCATGGCTTCGGCAATGATGTCGCCGATGGAGTTGTCGGAGTTGGCCGAGATGGTGCCGACCTGAGCGATTGCCTTGGTGTCAGCGCATGGCTTGGACAGGGCTTTCAGCTCTTTGACGATAGCGATGGTCGCTTTGTCGATACCGCGCTTGAGGTCCATCGGGTTCATGCCGGCAGCGACGGCTTTCAGGCCTTCGTTGACGATCGATTGAGCCAGAACGGTAGCGGTGGTGGTGCCGTCGCCTGCGTCATCGTTGGCACGGGAGGCAACGTCTTTGACCAGCTGCGCGCCCATGTTTTCGAAGCGATCTTTCAGCTCGATTTCTTTGGCAACGGACACGCCGTCCTTGGTGATGGTCGGAGCGCCGAAGCTCTTCTCGATGATCACGTTACGGCCTTTAGGGCCCAGGGTCGCTTTTACTGCGTCAGCCAGGACGTTTACACCGGCGAGCATTTTCTTGCGGGCGGAGTCGCCGAATTTAACTTCTTTAGCAGCCATGATCGATATTCCTTAAATACTTTGTAGTAGCGGGAAAATGAGCGGGGAATCAGCCTTCGATAACAGCGAGAATCTCGTTCTCAGCCATTACCAGCAGGTCTTCGCCGTCGACTTTCACGGTGTTGCTGCCGGAGTACGGGCCGAACACAACCTTGTCACCCACTTTCACGGCCAGCGCACGCACTTCACCGTTGTCCAGCACGCGGCCGGTACCTACAGCGAGCACTTCGCCGCTGTTGGCTTTTTCAGCAGCCGAACCTGGCAGGACGATACCGCCAGCGGTTTTCTTTTCTTCTTCGCTGCGACGGATGACGACGCGGTCATGCAGAGGACGAAGCTTCATTGTCGATCTCTCCTAATTGTGGTTTTCATCGGCCGGTGTAGTCCCGGCGGGTTTAACAAATCCGGCGGTGCCGGGTGCGGTTCGTCAAGCGAACCGCGGAAGTCTGTCTGGCGTGATTGCCAGAAACCTTGCGGTGACCGTTACATAAGGGCGCATAAGCTTATTACAAGGGCGGGGATCGAAATTTTTTACGTTGATGCCCCGAAAACGAACACGGCACCCGAAGGTGCCGTGCAGGTGAAACGATTTACTTGGAATCGCGGTGTTCGAACTCGCCTTCGATCACGTTCGGCTCTCGGCCCAACGGCTCGCGCGGGGCAGGACCGCCACGCGGCTGAAGATCATCGGCGAACGCACGCTGACGGATCGCCGCCTCTTCGGCGCGCTGGCGCATTTTATTGGCCAGCAGTCGACGCGAGATCGGCAGCAGCATGATCAGGCCCAGCACGTCGGTGACGAAGCCCGGCAGAATCAACAGACCACCGGCCAGGGCCAACATCAGGCCTTCGAGCATGGTCTGGGCTGGCAGTTCGCCGCGGTTCAGGCTTTCACGCGCACGCAGCGCAGTTGCCAGGCCGGCGATGCGCAGCACGAACACGCCGAGCATCGAGCCGAGAATGACCAGCAGCAGCGCCGGGAAAAACCCGATCGCACCGCTGACCTTGACGAATACGAACAGCTCCAACACCGGAAACAGTACAAAGAGCAATAAAAAAGGGCGCATCAAATGGTTCCTCAACGCAAGAATGCCTTGCCAGTCTTCCCTAGATGACGTCGCCCTTTCGTGAATTCAAGCACCGGCCACTTCATTTTTCGGCCAATGTTCGGCGTGAGCCAGGAAAACCAAGGCCTCCCGAACTTGTGTCGGCGTATTACACGGGGCTTGAAACGGTAGCCAGTACAGCGCCTGACCAATGCGCAGGTGCATGCCTTCAGTGTCGATCCCGGCCAATTGCGCCGGCTCGGTTTTCGGCAGCCCCGCCAGTTCGACGTAGTGGGCGATGGCTTTGGCGTGATCGGCGTTCATGTGCTCGACCATGCTCACCTCGGCCTTGCCGGCGAACGGATTGGCCAACGTCAGTTGATCGACCCAATGAATCGCGCCGAAGCCACCGATGTAACGGTGACGCACGGGTTTAAGCACCCAGAAATCGAAATCGTGGGCCTTGTGGTAATTCTGCGAATCCGGGAAGTAACGGTAGTAGCGCTCGGCTGCCGCTTCAATCGCAGCCGCGTCCTCGAGTTTTTCTGCTTCGGCGAGGTATGTCAGGCGGCCGACGGCTTGCACGTCTTCGGCCCCGCGCTCACCGACGAACAGCGAACACTTCGGGTCTTTCTGCAGATTATGCGTGTGCTGGGCGATGCGGCTGATCAGGATCAGCGGCCGGCCCTGCTCGTCCAGACAGTAAGGAACCACGGAGCCAAACGGGAAACCGGGCATCGCCTTGGAGTGCGTCGACAGCACTCCGCGGTATTCCTTGAGAAGCAATTCTCGGGCATTCTTGGCCGCTTCAACGCTCAATTTATGACTCCTTATATAGAATCCGTCGAAAAAACGGACAGGCGACTGCAGAAAGTTCCAGTCCGCCATCGGGGCAGTTCTCATGTGCAGCCAGGCCACATCAGGTGCAGATCGAGAGGCTCTCTAGAAGGAAGACCACTCCAACCTGCAACTGGGGCACGCGAATGCAACTCACTGACAAAGTAATCATTATCACTGGCGGTTGCCAGGGTTTAGGCCGTTCGATGGCCGAGTATTTCGCCGCCAAAGGCGCGAAGCTTGCGCTGGTTGACCTGAACCAGGAAAAGCTCGATGACGCCGTTGCCGCGTGCAAGGCCAAGGGCGTCGAGGCCCGCGCCTACCTGTGCAATGTCGCGAATGAAGAGCAAGTGACGCACATGGTCGCTCAGGTGGCCGAAGATTTCGGCGCGATCCATGGGCTGATCAACAACGCCGGGATCCTGCGTGACGGGCTGCTGTTGAAGGTCAAGGATGGCGAGATGACCAAGATGAGCCTGGCCCAATGGCAAGCGGTCATCGACGTCAACCTGACCGGCGTGTTCCTGTGCACCCGCGAAGTCGCGGCGAAAATGGTAGAGCTGAAGAATAGCGGCGCGATCATCAACATCTCGTCGATCTCCCGCGCCGGCAACGTCGGCCAGACCAACTACTCGGCAGCCAAGGCCGGGGTTGCGGCGGCGACCGTCACGTGGGCAAAGGAATTGGCGCGTTACGGCATCCGCGTTGCGGGCATTGCACCGGGCTTTATCGAGACCGAGATGACGCTGGGCATGAAGCCTGAAGCGCTGGAGAAAATGACGTCCGGGATTCCGCTCAAGCGCATGGGCAAGCCGGAAGAGATCGCGCATTCGGCGGCGTACATTTTCGAGAACGACTACTACACCGGCCGGATCCTGGAAATGGATGGCGGGTTGCGGATCTGACCAACACCGCAAAACCAATGTGGGAGCGAGCCTGCTCGCGATAACGGTGTGCCAGTCAACGCATCTGTTGAATGTTAATCCGCCATCGCGAGCAGGCTCGCTCCCACAATTGGATCGCGATTAATCGTCGCTGATGGTGATGTTCGGCATCGCCGGGGTCGCCGCTTCCTGCAACACGATCCGCGCGCCGACATGGCGGGCGAGTTCCTGGTAAACCATCGCAATCTGGCTGTCCGGCTCGGCGATCACCGTTGGCTTGCCGCCATCGGCCTGTTCACGAATGGCCATCGCCAGCGGCAACGACGCCAACAGTTCGACGCCGTACTGATTGGCCAGCTTCACCCCACCGCCCTCACCGAACAGATGCTCGGCATGCCCGCAGTTCGAGCAGATGTGCACCGCCATGTTTTCCACCACGCCCAGCACCGGAATGTTGACCTTGCGGAACATCTCCACACCTTTGCGCGCGTCCAGCAACGCCAGGTCTTGTGGGGTGGTGACGATGACAGCACCGGCCACCGGGACTTTCTGCGCCAGAGTCAGCTGGATGTCGCCGGTGCCAGGCGGCATGTCGATGACCAGGTAATCCAGATCGCCCCAGGCGGTTTGTGTCACCAGTTGCAACAGAGCACCAGAGACCATCGGCCCGCGCCAGACCATCGGCGTGTTGTCGTCGGTCAAAAACGCCATGGACATCACTTCGACGCCATGGGACTCAATCGGCACGAACCACTTCTGATCCTTGACCTTTGGTCGGGTGCCTTCGGGAATGCCGAACATGATGCCCTGGCTCGGACCGTAAATGTCCGCATCCAGAATCCCCACCTTCGCGCCTTCGCGGGCCAGGGCCAACGCGAGGTTGGCGGCGGTGGTGGACTTGCCCACGCCGCCCTTGCCGGACGCCACGGCCACGACGTTCTTGACGTTGGCCAGGCCCGGGATCTGTGCCTGAGCCTTGTGTGCAGCGATCACACTGGTGATATCAACGCGGGCGCTGGTGACGCCGTCGAGGCCTTCGATGGCCATCTGCAGCATCTGCGCCCAGCCACTTTTGAACAGGCCGGCGGCGTAACCCAACTCCAGCTGGACGCTGACGCGATCACCCTGGATGTCGATGTTGCGCACGCACCCGGCGCTGACCGGGTCCTGGTTCAGGTAAGGGTCGGTGTATTGGCGAAGGACGGCTTCCACCGCTGCGCGATTGACGGCGCTCATGGGCAACTCCGATAGCAAGACTGGAAAATCAGGCGGGTATCGTACCTGTTCTGATCGTTTGGCGGCATGCCGAAAAGATCTGTAGGAGCCGGCTTGCCGGCGATAGCTGACTTGAAGGCGCCATCGCCGGCAAGCCGGGCTCCTACAGGAACGCGGCGCATCGCATGAATCCACGTCAGTCATCCAATGAAACAGGCGCACGGGGTGAAAAATATGCGCCGGCGCTTTATAGTGGCCGACCTCCGTTTCATCAAGTAGCCGAGCCCCATGTCCGAGCCACGCAAGATCCTCGTCACCAGCGCCCTGCCCTATGCCAATGGTTCGATCCATCTTGGCCACATGCTGGAATACATCCAGACCGATATGTGGGTGCGCTTCCAGAAGCACCGCGGCAACCAATGCATTTATGTCTGCGCCGACGACGCCCACGGTTCGGCGATCATGCTGCGCGCGGAAAAGGAAGGCATCACCCCGGAACAACTGATCGCCAACGTCCAGGCTGAACACAGCGCCGACTTTGCCGAGTTCCTGGTGGACTTCGACAACTTCCACTCCACTCACGCCGAAGAAAACCGTGAGCTGTCGAGCCAGATCTACCTAAAGCTGCGCGACGCAGGGCACATCGCCACGCGCTCGATCACGCAGTATTTCGACCCGGAAAAGAAAATGTTCCTGGCCGACCGCTTCATCAAGGGCACCTGCCCGAAATGCGGCACCGAAGACCAGTACGGCGACAACTGCGAGAAATGCGGTGCAACCTACGCACCGACTGACCTGAAGGATCCGAAGTCGGCCATCTCTGGCGCCACCCCGGTGCTCAAGGATTCCCAGCACTTCTTCTTCAAACTGCCGGACTTCCAGGAAATGCTGCAAACCTGGACCCGCAGCGGCACGTTGCAAGACGCCGTCGCGAACAAGATCGCCGAATGGCTGGATGCCGGCCTGCAACAGTGGGACATCTCCCGCGATGCGCCGTACTTCGGTTTCGAAATCCCAGGCGAGCCGGGCAAGTACTTCTACGTCTGGCTGGACGCGCCAATCGGTTACATGGCCAGCTTCAAGAACCTGTGCAACCGCACGCCGGAGCTGGATTTCGATGCGTTCTGGGGCAAGGATTCCACCGCCGAGCTGTACCACTTCATCGGCAAGGACATCGTCAACTTCCACGCCCTCTTCTGGCCAGCGATGCTCGAAGGCGCCGGTTTCCGTAAACCGACCGGCATCAACGTGCACGGCTACCTGACCGTCAATGGTCAGAAAATGTCCAAGTCCCGCGGCACCTTCATCAAGGCCCGGACCTACCTGGATCACCTGTCGCCGGAATACCTGCGTTATTACTACGCGGCCAAACTGGGACGCGGCGTCGACGACCTCGACCTGAACCTCGAAGACTTCGTGCAGAAGGTCAACTCCGACCTCGTCGGCAAAGTCGTCAACATCGCCAGCCGCTGCGCCGGTTTCATCCACAAAGGCAACGCCGGCGTGCTGGTGGCCGGTAACGCCGCGCCGGAACTGACCGAAGCCTTCCTCGCCGCAGCGCCAAGCATTGCCGAAGCCTACGAGGCTCGCGACTTTGCCCGTGCCATGCGCGAAATCATGGGCCTGGCCGACCGCGCCAACGCCTGGATCGCCGACAAGGCGCCTTGGTCGCTGAACAAGCAGGAAGGCAAGCACGATGAAGTCCAGGCGATCTGCGCGCTGGGCATCAACCTGTTCCGCCAACTGGTGATCTTCCTCAAGCCGGTATTGCCACTGCTGGCCGCCGATGCCGAGGCGTTCCTCAACGTCGCGCCGCTGACCTGGAACGATCACGCAACCCTGCTCAGCAACCATCAGTTGAACGAGTTCAAGCCGCTGATGACCCGCATCGACCCGGTGAAAGTGCAAGCCATGACCGACGCTTCGAAAGAAGACCTTACCGCCAGCCAGACCGACACCGGCGAAGCTGCACCTGCCGGCAACGGCGAACTGGCGAAGGATCCGCTGTCGCCAGAGATCGAATTCGATGCGTTTGCCGCCGTCGACCTGCGCGTTGCGCTGATCGTCAAGGCCGAAGCCGTGGAAGGCGCCGACAAGCTGCTGCGCCTGACCCTCGACATCGGGGACGAGCAACGCAACGTGTTCTCCGGGATCAAGAGCGCTTACCCGGATCCGTCCAAGCTCGATGGTCGCCTGACCATGATGATCGCCAACCTCAAGCCACGGAAAATGAAGTTCGGCATCTCCGAAGGCATGGTGATGGCGGCCGGTCCTGGCGGTGAAGAAATCTACCTGCTCAGCCCCGACAGCGGTGCCAAGCCAGGTCAACGTATCAAGTAAGATCCTGCGGCAAACCGATCCCACAGTCGTGCCCGACGCGACTGTGGGATTTTCATATCTGGCCCCCCCTCCTTCCTTGCCGGATAATGCCTAACCTTGTTAGCAAGGCTTCTTTCTTCCGGCACGATCATGACCGAGATGCTTCTTACGCTTATCAGCGCTGCCCTGATCAACAACGTCGTGTTGCACTGGCCGCTGGGCGTCGATCCGCTGCTGGGCAGCGAGCGCCGTCAGGTGCATGCGCTGGGCATTGCGACGACGTGCCTGATGCTGATCGTCGGAATGCTCGGCTACGCACTCTATTACTGGCTGCTGGCGCCGCTGGAGCTGACTTCGCTGCGCTTGTTCGCGTTTCTGCCGCTGAGCGTGTTGTTGATCACACCACTGCTGAAGTTGCTGGCAAAGGTGTTTTCGACGCTTTCGTTCGAAGGGCTCTGGCCCCTGCTGCTCGGCAATGCCGGCGTGCTCGGTCTGGCGCTGATCAACGCCCAGGAAAACCACGGATTTTTCCACGCCACAGCCCTGAGCCTCGGCGCCGGGCTGGGGTTCTGGCTGGTGCTGAGTCTGTTCAGCGACTTGCGCCAGCGCACCCTCGATAACGATGTTCCCCTGCCCTTTCGCGGCCTGCCGATCGACCTGATCGGCGCCGGACTGATCGCAGTGGCTTTTCTCGGTTTCAGCGGACTGATCAAAACATGAGTCTGATTCAACGCATCGACGCCCTCTTGCCGCAGACCCAGTGCGGCAAATGTGGTCATCCCGGATGCAAGCCGTACGCAGAAGGCATCGCCAGCGGCGAGCCGATCAACAAGTGCCCGCCCGGCGGCAGCGAAACCATTGCAGCCTTGGCTCAATTGCTGAAAGTGCCGGTGCTGGAGCTGGACGTCAGTCGCGGCTCGGCCCCGGCGCAAATCGCCTACATCCGCGAAGCCGAGTGCATCGGTTGCACCAAGTGCATTCAGGCGTGCCCGGTAGACGCCATCGTCGGCGCAGCGAAATTGATGCACACGGTGATCATTGACGAATGCACCGGTTGCGACCTTTGCGTGGCTCCTTGCCCGGTGGACTGCATCGAAATGCGGCCGTTGCCGCTGGCCACGGTGTTGCCGATTGTCGGAGGCCTGGCGGTCAGCCCTGAAGAACAACAGGCGCGTACCGCCAAACGCAATCACGCCCGGCGTCGCTTTGAACAGCGCAACGCCCGCTTGCACCGCGAAGAAGAACAGAAACTCGCCGAGCGTCAGGCCCGGGCACATCGCGCTGCGCAACAGCAGCACAGTGAAGTGACAACGCTCGACCCGGTTCAAGCCGCACTGGAGAGAGTTCGTGCGCAGAAAGCGGCCAATGCCGATGCGGCGTTGAAGAAAGCCAAAATCGATCTCGCGATGAGCCGCGCGCAACTGAACAAATCGCTCAAGGCGTTCGGTCATCCGCCGACCTTCGAACAGCAGTCGCAACTGATCGTCCTGCAACAGCAATTCGACGCCGCTGAACACGCCTTGGCGCAGTTGGAAAACAGCGCACCACCCGCCGCTGCACCTGCGGCGCCAGTGAAGGACGCGGAGCTGAAGCGGGCGAAAATACAGTTGGCCATGCGCCGCGCCGAACTCAAGAAAGCGCAAACTAGTGACGCCCCAGCCGAGCAGATCGAAGCCCTGGAGCGCGCACTCGGCGACGCTGAAAAAGCCCTGCACGCGGCAGAAACTGCAAGCGCGCAGCCTTTACCTGACCTGGCACGTATCGAAAAACGCCCCATCGACAGCCAGCTTCGACAGCTGAAAACCGAATTGGCCTACGCTCGCGCGGATGTCAGCAAACTCGAACGTCGCACTGACACCCCCGCCGAGGTAATGGACAAGGCGCGCGCTCGCCTGCAAGAAGCCGAGCGCCAGGTGGATGCCTATGTCGCCCCTTGAATCGGTCGACGAGCGCCTTCAGCAGGCCATGAAGCTGGTGTTGCTGGCCACCGTGCCGGGGATGCTGGTGCTGTTCTGGTTGTATGGCTGGGGCGTGTTGATCAATTTGATCCTGGCCGGCGTTACCGCGCTGGCCGTTGAAGCGGCCGTGTTGTGGCTGCGCAAACGCCAGATCAAACCGACCTTGAGCGATGGCAGCGCGCTGGTCAGTGCGACGCTGCTGGCCCTGGCGTTGCCGCCGTATTGCCCATGGTGGCTGACGGTCTGCGCCGCGGCATTCGCACTGCTCGGCAAACAACTGTATGGCGGTGTGGGGAAAAACCCGTTCAACCCGGCGATGCTCGGTTTCGCTTTGGTGCTGGTGACCTTTCCCCAACCAATGACTCACTGGCCTTCGTCCCACGGCATGGACCTGCTCGGTGGTCTGCAGCAAGTGTTCGGTTTCAGCCTCAGCCAGACACCGGATGCGTGGGTTCAGGCCACGGCGCTGGACAGCTTGCGAATCAACAAAAGCCTGACCATGGACGAACTCTTCGCCAGCAATCCGGCGTTCGGCCACTTCGGCGCGCGCGGCGTGGAATGGGTCAACCTGGCATTTCTGGCGGGCGGTTTGTTTCTGCTGCAACGGCAGGTGTTCAGCTGGCATGCGCCGGTGGGCATGCTTGCCAGCCTGTTCGTCATCAGCCTGCTGTGCTGGAACGGCTCGGGCTCCGACTCCCATGGTTCCCCCCTGTTTCATCTGCTCACGGGCGCGAGCATGCTGGGCGCATTCTTTATCGTCACGGAGCCGGTGTCCGGCGCAAAAATCCCAGGCGCCCGACTGCTGTTCGGTGCGGGCGTGGGACTGCTGACTTACCTGATTCGCACCTGGGGCGGCTATCCGGACGGCGTTGCGTTTGCAGTGTTGTTGATGAATCTTTGCGTGCCGGCGCTGGAGCGGTTTGTCGCGTCCAGGCAGGAGCCGATTTCGCCATGAGCCGAACGTCGAGCGCTGTGATTTTGCTGTTGCTGGCAGGCCTGGGGATTGGCGCAACCTACCTTGTGCAGTACAGCAGCGCGCCACGTATCGCAGCCGAACAGCGACGGATCGACAGCCGCAACCTGCTCGATTTGCTGCCCTCCGACAGTTACGACAATCAACCGCTGGAGCAGCCGCTGCACCTCGGCAGCACGGCATTGACCAACAGCACCTTGCTGGGCGGCTACCTCGCAACCAAGGCCGGCCAACCCGTTGCGGTCCTGCTGCGCAGCCAGACGATCGGGTATGCGGGCGCCATCGATCTGCTGATCGCCATTGACGCGAACGGCAAGTTGCTGGGGGTCAAGACCCTGAAACAATCGGAAACCCCGGGGTTGGGTGCGCGTATCGCCGACTGGCCCAACACCTGGTTTCAGGCGTTCACTGGCAAATCCTTGAATGAACCCGCCGACAGCGGTTGGGCGTTGAAAAAAGATCAGGGTCAATTTGATCAAATCGCTGGCGCGACCATTACCTCCAGAGCCGTGATCAATGCTATCCACGATGCTCTGCGCTACTTCGATGAACACTCGCGTCAGCTGATCGGGAGCGGCCTCCATGAATAAGTCCGCAAATTTACAGAACTCACTGATGCTCGCGCCGCTGATCGGCGCCACTGACTCATTAGTGACCGCACTGGGTGTGTGGTTGATGTTCATCGTGGTGATCAGTGCGTTTGGTGCGAGCATGGCTGCCGTGCGATCCCGACTGATCCCGGCGTCCCGCTTGTTCGCAGGCGTCCTGCTGGCGGCCACGCTGACCGGTTGTGCAGAACTCGCCGCGCAGGTCTGGTCACTTCAATGGCACCAGCATTCGGGTTTTTATGCAGCACTGATCGCTTTGCAGTGCGTCGTGTTGGAACATACCGGTTTTTTCCAGAGTGCATGGCGTGAGCGCCTGCGCCTGTGTGTCCTGTTCGGCGCGCTGATGGTCGGCCTGGGCCTGCTGCGCGAGCTCCTCGGCGACGCAGGCTTGCGCCTGGCCACGTTGGCACCTGGCGGCTTCATTCTGCTGGGCTTGCTGATCGCCGCCTGGCAAGCCTGGCCCCGCCCGACTCCCTCACATTGATCGCTTCCGAGGAAACGCACTGCCCATGAATGCCGCAAAACGTCTGGAAATTTTCCGCAGGCTGCATGAAGACAATCCGGAGCCGAAGACCGAACTGGCCTACTCCTCGCCATTCGAATTGCTGATCTCGGTGATTCTCTCAGCACAATCGACCGATGTCGGCGTCAATAAAGCCACCGCCAAACTCTACCCGGTGGCCAATACGCCACAGGCGATTTACGCGCTGGGCGTGGAAGGTCTGTCCGAGTACATCAAGACCATCGGCCTGTTCAACAGCAAGGCAAAAAATGTAATCGAAACCTGCCGCTTGCTGGTGGAACGCCATGGCGGGGAAGTGCCGCAGACCCGTGAAGAGCTGGAAGCGTTGCCCGGTGTCGGCCGCAAGACTGCCAACGTGGTGCTCAATACTGCTTTCCGCCAACTGACCATGGCCGTGGACACGCATATTTTCCGGGTCAGCAATCGTACCGGCATCGCTCCCGGCAAGAATGTGGTCGAGGTCGAGAAAAAACTGATGAAGTTCGTGCCGAAGGAATATCTGCTCGATTCCCATCACTGGCTGATTCTTCATGGGCGTTACGTTTGCCTGGCTCGCAAGCCTCGCTGCGGCAGTTGCCGGATAGAAGACCTGTGCGAATACAAGCACAAGACTTCGGACGATTGAGGCGCTATTAGGTTTTTTGATTTATCGATTGAAAAAATCTTTTTTACCCGCGAGGCGATTATCGATATAAGGAGCGCCAAAGGCAGTCTTAGCCTGGAGTTAACCTTATGAGCACTGGCAAAGAGCAATTGGACGTAGAAGACGACTTCACACCCGTTGAGGCCGATGACGCGGAACCGGTGGTTGAAGTGGCAAAGACCAACCTGAGCAAACGCCGCACCATCGATAATCTGCTGGAGGAGCGCCGACTGCAAAAGCAATTGGCCGATTACGATTTTGACCTATGACACCTGAAAGCCTCCCGAAACGGAGGCTTTTTACTAGGTGCGAAACCTTGAAAACGCCCACTCTTTACGCCCCGTCAAGCACTGGCCCAGTCATACCAACCCATTGCGTTGAGCCAGTTCGATCAGGTCAACCAGGGACCGCGCATTGAGTTTCAACAACAGCCGCGTCTTGTAAGTACTGACGGTTTTATTGCTTAGGAACATTCCATCGGCAATTTCCTTGTTGGTCTTGCCACGGGCCAGCTGCTGCAAGACCATCATCTCCCGCCCCGAAAGACGATCCACCATATCGGCTTCACTGGCATTCCCCAGACTGGAGCGCACGGTATGCAAGGCTTGATTGGGAAAGTAACTGTAGCCCGACAATACAGCCTTTATTGCACTGAGCAACTCAGTGAGATCCTGTTGTTTGCAAACATATCCGGCAGCACCGGATTGCATGCAACGCATCGAAAAATGCCCGGGAGCCTGTGAAGTCAATATCAGTACTTTCATTGGCATCGCTGCCGATGCCAGACGTGCAATGACTTCCAACCCATCCAGTTTAGGTATTCCAATATCCAGGATGACAATATCCGGCATATGTTCACGAGCTAGTTGCAATGCATCCACGCCATTATCTGTTTCTGCAATGACTTCGTAGCCATGACGTTCCATCAGCATACGTACCGCAAGACGAATGACGGGGTGATCATCCACGATCAGCACTTTATTCATGGGCAAGTCCAATTTTCGCTGTTCGAATTTTTAGAGCCCGCACAATAGCCTAGTCGTTTCACCCATGGCATGCCGCTCCCCCCAGTCACCCACACCGAGAGACATTCCCTACAAACAACGCGGAATAATCTTACAAAAAATCTTGAAACACGGCGCACCAGAAACTTTATCTGTCTCATGATATTTCAGTATTCAACAGTTTTTTGTTTCGACTTACAACCAGCGCTCCACACAACAACCGTTGACCAAGATGATCCGACACACGCCAACGATTGGTCTACCCTTGTAGGGTAATTGATATTTCTCGGCCTGCCACTTATACCAGAAACATCAAACACAAAGCCTTACACCAAAAGTCAGTTAATAACAAATGAATGACAAAACAGATATATCCGAATTATAAAACCACCGTTACGATAGCAACTTCACACACCAACAATCACCCACCAACCCAATGAGAAAAGACAAACTAATATGAGTAAAAAACATGGTAAAACTCAAACAACGAATCACCAACCCCATGACAGTCATCGCGATATTCGCAACACTGTCTGAAACATCAGCAGCCATCTCTCTGCCCTTCCTAGATGACGAAAACAAAGAGATTTACATCTGGTTTTTAATCAGTTTTCCCTTTTATTTGCTGTTTCTTTTCTTCGCCACCCTTAACTTCAATTATCGATCGCTTTATGCGCCTTCCGATTTTGAAAAGGGAAAGCACTTCATAAAGGTGATGGATAACGCAGAGCGTTCAGGTAACGCGCAAGATCCACCCGACGAGATCGGCTTACAGCCAAGTCTTTCGGTTCAGTACCCTATTCGGCTGCCCGAGTCACTCAAGGACCTGCACATCATTGATGCGCGGTGGATGAACAAAAAAAATCAGTTCCGCGCCCTTCTGGAACAGCTTCGCCAGCCCATGGGGAATCCGGCACACGTTGTCGTGTTTCTCGTTGTTGGCGAATCGGAGACGTTACTGAAAGAAAGCGCACTCAAGTTTTGCAGAAACGCAAAAAAACGCAGCAGCGCAACGTTTTGCATTGCTTACAATTTGAGTTCACATGACGTGACGGTCATTGATCAATATTGCCGGGCTGATACACAGCAGGCAGTAGCTCTTTAGGATCAATGGGAGCGGACAGGAAGGTATTTAAAACAACAAGAATGTTGAATCGCAATGTCAGACAGAAAATCCCTATTTTCAAATGTGTGGCCTTGTCCTGGACAAGGCCACACATTCCATCAGCGTGTCAAAGATCTCAGAACAGCTTGCGACCTTTGTTTGCCGCGATACGCATGCGCAGCGCATTGAGCTTGATGAAGCCCGCCGCGTCGGCCTGGTTGTAGGCGCCGCCATCTTCCTCGAACGTCGCGATGTTGGCATCGAACAACGATTCGTCGGACTTGCGGCCAGTGACGATCACGTTGCCCTTGTACAGCTTCAGGCGCACGACGCCGTTCACGTGAGCCTGGGACGCATCGATCATCTGTTGCAGCATCAGACGCTCAGGGCTCCACCAGTAACCGGTGTAGATCAGGCTGGCGTATTTAGGCATCAGCTCGTCTTTGAGGTGAGCCACTTCGCGGTCCAGCGTGATCGACTCGATCGCACGGTGGGCGCGCAGCATGATGGTGCCGCCCGGGGTTTCGTAGCAGCCACGGGACTTCATGCCCACGTAACGGTTCTCGACGATGTCGAGACGGCCGATACCGTGTTCGCCACCGATACGGTTCAGGGTCGCCAGCACGGTGGCTGGAGTCATTTCGACGCCGTCCAGTGCAACGATGTCGCCGTTACGGTAAGTCAGTTCGAGGTATTGCGCCTTGTCAGGAGCCTTCTCCGGGGAGACGGTCCATTTCCACATGTCTTCTTCGTGCTCGGTCCAGGTGTCTTCCAGCACGCCGCCTTCATAGGAGATGTGCAGCAGGTTGGCATCCATCGAGTACGGGGATTTTTTCTTGCCATGACGCTCGATCGGGATCGCGTGCTTTTCAGCGTAATCCATCAGCTTTTCACGGGAGAGCAGGTCCCATTCGCGCCACGGAGCGATCACTTTCACACCTGGCTTCAAGGCATAAGCGCCCAGTTCGAAACGAACCTGGTCGTTACCCTTGCCGGTGGCACCGTGGGAAATGGCGTCAGCGCCGGTTTCGTTGGCGATTTCGATCAGGCGTTTGGCGATCAACGGACGAGCGATGGAAGTACCCAGCAGGTACTCGCCTTCGTAAACGGTGTTGGCGCGGAACATCGGGAATACGAAGTCACGCACGAATTCTTCGCGCAGATCGTCGATGTAGATTTCTTTTACGCCCATGGCCTGAGCCTTGGCGCGAGCCGGCTCGACCTCTTCGCCCTGACCCAGGTCAGCGGTAAAGGTCACCACTTCACAGTTATAAGTATCCTGCAGCCACTTGAGGATCACCGAAGTGTCCAGGCCGCCGGAATACGCCAGAACGACCTTGTTTACGTCCGCCATGCCATCACTCCACGGGGTTCTACGGAAAGCCGTCAAGTCTACCGGTCATGCAGGATAATTTACAGAGGCGCGACAGCTTATGACGACGAAGCGACAGATTATGTCGAGCGGGCGACGATGACAGCCGGTTCAGGATGTCTTCGCGGGGCTCGCCGATGCGGTTGTCTGAGGCGCCGGCTGCTCGGTGGGTGCGACCCGCGCCAGGTGCACATTGACCCGACGGTTCTTCGCCCGATTGGCGGCATTGGTGTTGGGTGCCAATGGATAACGCTCGCCGTGAAAGCGCACGGTGATCTGCGATTCCTGATAACCGTTGGCCTTGAAGAACTCCATGACCGCCAGGGCCCGACGCCGCGACAGGTCACGATTGGCCAGGCGATTGCCGCTGTTGTCGGAGTGGCCGTCGAGTTCGATGTGATTGACCGTCGGATCGGCCTTCATGAACTCCAGCATGACCTGCAACTGGGCCTTGGCCTGTGCGTCGAGATCCAGGCCGTCGCCGGGAAAGCCGATCTGCGTTTGTTTGACTTGCTCGAAATTCTTCGGCAGCAGCTTCGCCACACAGCTTTGATAATCGTTGAACGCCTTGCTGAACTTGACCGGCAACAACCGCACTTCCGACACCCGGCCATCGCCCGAATAATGTCGAACGACCGGGCTACGCCCGTCCATCAGGCCACTGATCAGGCGCCCGGCCTGAACTTGAGAACTGTTGAACAGCACATTGCCGCTGCCAATCTGCACGGAGCCCAGATTGATGTCGCCCCGCCCCGGCTGCCAGGGCGCTGCGGCTGCCAGCAGGGTCGCCGAGCCGCCGCCGACCATCGAGTTATAGGCTTTCAGACGAAACGTCGCCTGCTCGCCGGCGCGGCGCACGAACTCACCCGAACCGAAATCGGTGATCGGTTGAGTCAGGCGGCACTCGAACTTGTCCCCTTCGACCGTCCACTCGATGCTTTCCAGACGGGTCTGGAAAGTGAGCGCCATCGCGGGAAGGCTGGCAAACACGCTGAGCAAGGCTAAATAACGCTGGCGCACGGGAGGCTCCACTGGCTTCTACAACAAAAAGACCGACACACACATGTTTACGGCATACCTGTTGGATATCGGAAGCTTCCCGCAAAACTTGATAGCGAGTGCCTGAGAGAGTCTTTTCCGGTAGCATTCCCTTCAGTTTGACCCGCCTGGAATCCCCTCATGTCCGACCGCCTGACCCTGCTGCGTCCCGACGACTGGCATATTCATCTTCGCGATGGTGCCGTGTTGACCAATACCGTTGCGGATGTCGCGCGCACCTTTGGTCGCGCCATCATCATGCCCAACCTGGTACCTCCGGTGCGCAACGCCGCTGAAGCCGACGGCTATCGCCAGCGGATTCTCGCTGCACGTCCGGCTGGCAGCCGTTTCGAACCGTTGATGGTCCTTTACCTGACCGACCGCACCCAGCCCGAAGAAATTCGTGAGGCCAAGGCCAGCGGTTTCATTCATGCCGCCAAGTTGTATCCGGCCGGCGCGACCACCAACTCGGACTCTGGCGTCACCAGCATCGACAAGATCTTCCCTGCGCTTGAGGCCATGGCCGAAGTCGGGATGCCTTTGTTGGTTCACGGTGAAGTCACCCGTGGCGATGTCGACGTGTTCGACCGCGAAAAAATCTTCATCGATGAGCACATGCGTCGAGTGGTCGAGCGTTTCCCGACGCTCAAAGTGGTGTTCGAACACATCACCACCGCGGACGCCGTGCAGTTCGTCAACGAGGCTTCGGCCAACGTTGGCGCGACCATCACCGCGCATCACCTCTTGTACAACCGCAACCACATGCTGGTGGGCGGGATTCGGCCGCACTTCTATTGCCTGCCGATACTCAAGCGCAATACGCACCAGGAAGCCCTGCTCGACGCCGCCACCAGCGGCAGCGAAAAGTTCTTCCTCGGCACCGACTCGGCGCCTCACGCCCAGCATGCCAAAGAAGCCGCGTGCGGCTGTGCCGGTTGCTACACCGCTTATGCGGCGATCGAGATGTACGCCGAAGCGTTCGAACAACGTAACGCACTGGACAAGCTCGAAGCCTTCGCCAGCCTCAACGGCCCGCGCTTCTATGGCCTGCCGGTGAACACCGATCGCATTACTCTGGTCCGCGACGAGTGGACCGCCCCAACCAGCCTGCCATTTGGCGAGCTGACCGTTATCCCGCTGCGCGCCGGTGAAAAACTGCGCTGGCGCCTGCTGGAGGAACACGCGTGAGTGAAGACCATTACGACGACGAACAGGACGGTCAAGGCGGCGGAGGTGGTCCACGCCACCCGATGGCAGCTCGATTCCGTGGATACCTGCCAGTCGTTGTCGACGTTGAAACCGGTGGTTTCAACTCTGCCACTGACGCCTTGCTGGAAATAGCCGCGACCACGATCGCCATGGACGAGAAGGGTTTTGTATACCCTGACCACACCTACTTCTTCCGCGTCGAGCCTTTTGAAGGCGCCAACATCGAAGCGGCCGCACTGGAGTTCACCGGGATCAAACTCGATCACCCGCTGCGCATGGCGGTGAGTGAAGAAGCGGCGCTGACCGATATCTTCCGTGGCATCCGCAAGGCGCTGAAAGCCAACGGCTGCAAGCGGGCGATTCTGGTCGGGCACAACAGCAGTTTCGATCTGGGCTTCCTGAACGCGGCGGTTGCGCGTATGGACATGAAGCGCAACCCGTTCCATCCGTTCTCCAGCTTCGACACGGCCACCCTGGCCGGTCTGGCGTACGGTCAGACGGTGCTGGCGAAAGCCTGTCAGGCCGCCGATATCGACTTCGACGGTCGCGAGGCTCACTCGGCTCGCTACGACACCGAGAAGACGGCCGAGCTGTTCTGCGGCATCGTCAATCGCTGGAAACAGATGGGCGGCTGGGAAGACTACAACGACTGATCGGCTTTTCGTAGGAGCCGGCTTGCTGGCGATTCAGCCACCGCGGTTTGTCTGATTACCGAGGTGCCTGGATCGCCAGCAAGCCGGCTCCTACAGGAATCACCGCTTCTCCGCCCATAAAAAAACCGGCCTCCATGGCCGGTTTTTTTGTGCCTCGAATGCGCCTTACAGGGCAGCAGCATTCTCGGTCAGGTAAGCCGCGACGCCTTCGGTCGAAGCGGTCATGCCTTTGTCGCCTTTTTTCCAGTTGGCAGGGCAAACTTCGCCGTGCTCTTCGTGGAATTGCAGAGCGTCGACCAGACGGACCAGCTCTTCGATGTTACGGCCCAGTGGCAGGTCGTTGATGATCTGCGAGCGGACAACGCCTTTGTCGTCGATCAGGAACGCGCCACGGAAAGCCACGCCGCCTTCGGATTCAACGTCGTAGGCCTTGGCGATTTCGTGCTTCAGGTCGGCTGCCATGGTGTAGCGAACTTCGCCGATGCCACCATTGTTGACCGGGGTGTTGCGCCACGCGTTGTGGGTGAAGTGCGAGTCGATCGAAACAGCGATCACTTCAACGTTGCGGGCCTTGAAGTCGGACATGCGGTTGTCCAGAGCGATCAGCTCGGATGGGCAAACGAAGGTGAAGTCCAACGGGTAGAAGAACACCAGGCCGTATTTGCCTTTGATGGCCGACGACAGGGTGAAGCTGTCGACGATTTCGCCATTGCCGAGTACGGCTGGTACGGTGAAGTCAGGGGCTTGCTTGCCTACGAGTACGCTCATTGAATATCTCCTGGTGTAAAAACGTGAAGTTCCGGGTTTGCGCCAGCCTGCCACCCTCAGGCGACAGCCCTGTGACACCCACCCGCTTCATAAGGACCGGCCATCATACACTGCGTTTTTGAGCTGTCCTCAACGGATTTTCACCGACAGGCTAAATTCCCGGCGACACGCTTACTGGCAGATTGCCCGAGGAAAACCGTTCGTCAGTCACCCTCGCTTATAACGCAAAGCTTTCAGAAACCACTTTGACAATCATTCTCGTTAACATTAAGATCCATCGCAATTGAGTCATAACCAGCGACGGTTTCAGTTATGTATGTCTGCCTCTGCACTGGCGTCACCGACGGACAAATCCGCGAAGCAATCTATGAAGGTTGCTGCAGCTACAAGGAAGTCCGCCAAGCTACCGGCGTAGCCAGCCAATGCGGCAAATGCGCCTGCCTTGCCAAGGAAGTGGTGCGTGAAACCCTGACCAAATTACAAACAGCCCAGGCTGCGATTCCTTTCCCGGTAGAATTTACTGCCGCGTAAATACCCCATTCCAAAGAACCGGACTTCATGTCCGGTTTTTTTATGCCTGAAAATCAATTGGTTACGCCCTAGACGCGGAACACAAACATTCTTATTCCGATTAATTTTCATTTAAGTTTCAATAACTTAGGTTTGACACTCTTAGTTGTGCGGCTCAAACTCTACTTTATAGACGGCTAATACAGGGCAGGACCCCATCATGAAAGGCGACATTACAGTCATCCAGCATCTCAACAAGATCCTTGCCAATGAGCTGGTCGCGATCAATCAATATTTTCTGCATGCGCGCATGTATGAAGATTGGGGTCTGAACAAGCTCGGCAAGCACGAATACCACGAGTCCATCGACGAGATGAAACACGCGGACAAGCTGATCAAGCGCATCCTGTTCCTGGAAGGCCTGCCTAACGTGCAGGACCTGGGCAAGCTGCAGATCGGCGAGCACACCCAGGAAATGCTTGAGTGCGACCTGCGCATCGAACGCACCGGCCATGCCGACCTGAAAGTCGCGATCGCTCATTGCGAAACCGTTGGCGACTACGGTAGCCGTGAACTGCTCGAAGATATTCTTGAATCCGAAGAAGAACATATCGACTGGCTGGAAACCCAACTGGGCCTGATCGATAAAATCGGTCTTGAGAACTATCTGCAATCGCAGATGGGCGACGACGAGTAAGTTAGCGCTCTCTAAACTCAAGACAATAAAAAGCCCCGCTCTCTTTTAAGAGGCGGGGCTTTTTTGTGCCTGTGCTGTTGTAGGAGCGAAGCTTGCTCGCGAAAGCGGTGTGTCAGGTACAACGCCTTCGCGGGCAAGCCTCGCTCCTACAGAAAGCAGGTCAGGCTTCGGTCTTGGCAGCAGCGGCGGCTTCAACAGCCGCTTTGATGGTGCTTTGCAGCGAACCGTCTGCAGCCATCTCGGTCATGATGTCGCTACCGCCGACCAGCTCACCACCAACCCACAGCTGCGGGAAAGTTGGCCAGTTGGCGTATTTTGGCAGGTTGGCGCGGATTTCCGGGTTCTGCAGGATGTCCACGTACGCAAACTTTTCACCACATGCCATCACGGCCTGTGCGGCTTTCGCGGAGAAGCCACACTGCGGGGCATTCGGCGAACCTTTCATGTAAAGCAGAATGGTGTTGTTGGCAATCTGCTCTTTAATCGTTTCGATGATATCCATGAAGCACCTCGGCTGAACTTTCCGACTCGGGGGTCGGCACGGTGGCGCATTGTAACGGAAAGCCGAGCGCCATGCTCGGTCTCCCCGACAGACTCAATCAAGCCGCCGCTACGGTCACCGGCACACCGTTCAATGCCGCATTCCCCGACAACTCATCGAGCTGACACTCGTCGGTCAGGTCATTGGCACTGGAACCTGGCTGGCCGCTGGCAATCGTCATCTGCACGCCAGGCCGCGCATGGCCCCAACCGTGCGGCAGGCTGACCACTCCTTTCATCATATCCTGACTGCCCAGCACTTCCACTTCGATCATGCCGACCCGGGAACTGACCCGCACCCGCTGCCCATCGCTGAGCCCGCGACTGGCAAGGTCGTCCGGATGCATCAGCAACTGATGACGCGGCTTGCCTTTCACCAGTCGGTGATAGTTGTGCATCCACGAGTTATTGCTGCGCACGTGACGACGGCCAATCATCAGCAGTTCATCAGCCACCGGTGCTTGCAGCGCCGCAAATCGCGAGAGGTCGGCAAGGATCGCCGCCGGTGCTGCCTGAACGTGCTGGTTGGCGGTTTTCAGGCGTGGCGCCAGGTTGGATTTCAGTGCGCCAAGGTCGACGCCATGCGGTTGATCGAACAGCGTCGCCAAAGACAGCTTGTGCGGCGAGGCGTCGCCATACAGCCCCATTCGCAAGCCACGATCGATCATCTGCGCAGGGGGAATCGTCGGTTTCAGTTCCTTGCCGGTCTTCGCGGCAAAGGCCTTGGCCAGCCCGACGAAAATCTCCCAGTCGTGCAACGCGCCTTCCGGCTTGGCCAGGATCGCGCGGTTGAACCGGCTGACGTTACGCACCGCAAACATGTTGAACGTGGTGTCGTAGTGATCGTTTTCCAGAGCGGAAGTGGACGGCAGGATCAGGTCGGCATAGCGCGTGGTTTCGTTGATGTACAAGTCAACACTGACCATGAACTCCAACCCGTCCAGCGCCTGCTCCAGTTGCCGGCCATTGGGCGTCGACAACACCGGATTGCCGGCCACGGTAATCAACGCGCGAACCTGTCCTTCCCCTTCGGTGAGCATCTCTTCGGCCAGCGCCGACACCGGCAGCTCGCCACTGTATTCCGGACGCCCGGATACGCGGCTCTGCCACAGATTGAAATGTCCGCCCGAGGTAGATGCCACCAGGTCCACCGCCGGTTCGGTGCACACCGCACCACCGACGCGATCAAGGTTGCCGGTGACCAGGTTGATCAACTGCACCAGCCAATGACACAAGGTACCGAATGCCTGGGTGGAAACGCCCATGCGCCCGTAACAGACCGCGCTCGGCGCCGCCGCGAAGTCCCGCGCCAATTGGCGGATCTGCTCGGCCGGCACGGCACACAACGGGCTCATGGCTTCGGCGGTGAAAGCCGCGACGGCCTCGCGCACGTCATCCAGGCCGTCGACCGGCAAATGGCTGTCGCGGGTCAGGCCTTCAGCAAACAACGTGTTGAGCAACCCGAACAGCAATGCTGCGTCGCCGCCCGGACGGACGAACAGATGCTGATCGGCAATCGCAGCCGTTTCGCTGCGACGCGGATCCACCACCACCACTTTGCCGCCCCGGGTTTGTATCGCTTTCAGGCGCTTTTCCACATCCGGCACGGTCATGATGCTGCCATTGGAGGCCAGCGGATTACCACCAAGAATCAGCATGAAATCGGTGTGATCGATGTCCGGGATCGGCAACAGCAGACCGTGGCCGTACATCAAATGGCTGGTCAGGTGATGAGGTAACTGATCGACCGAGGTCGCGGAAAACCGGTTGCGGGTTTTCAGCAGGCCAAGAAAGTAATTGCTGTGGGTCATCAGCCCGTAGTTGTGCACGCTGGGGTTGCCTTGATAAACCGCCACCGAGTTCTGCCCGTGGCGCTCCTGTATCCCTGCCAGACGTTCGGCGACCAGGTTGAAGGCATCTTCCCACTCGATCGGCTGCCATTCGCTGCCAACGCGCAGCATCGGCTGACGCAGGCGGTCAGGATCGTTCTGGATGTCTTGCAGGGCAACGGCCTTGGGGCAGATGTGCCCGCGGCTGAACGTATCGAGGGCATCGCCCTTGATCGAGGTGATCTGCACATCGCCATCGAGCTCGGTGGTCTCGATAGTCAGGCCGCAGATGGCTTCACACAGGTGGCACGCACGGTGATGGAGAGTCTTGGTCATGGCCAGTCTCTGTCTTGTTCTGGGCGGGCAATAACGGCCGCGGGAACAAAACTATGGCGCCTGCCCCGCCACTGCGCCAGCGACGTTCGTCTTGTGAATCGGCGGCCATCAGGCCAGCCGATGACCGCTCGGGATCAGTTCGACGGCAGCCTCGGCGGCGCCTGCAACTGAATCTCCTGGATGGTTTCAATCTGTTCGTGGGATACATGCACGCCGGTGAGCTCGCCGATCAGCCGCCAGTGCTCGTCGAGCCCTGTGCTGATGGTGGCCATGCGGTCGATCATCCGCCGGCCAGCGGCCCTGGTCACCTCGTCGTTACTTCGCAAAAGCTCAAAGGACATTGAGGTCATGGAAGCGGTGAGATGCGTCAGTGAGCGGGCCGTGAGACCTAGTAATTCCATCAATTGCTGTTCTTTCGATTCCATTCCGAAGGCTTCCTGCGTCGCTCGTGACTTAGTTATAACCCAGCACATTGCATTAGCAAGTGTTACAAACGAGGCACATTGCCATCAGCTGGCTGGAATGCCGGGTCAGAAACCGACCATCAGCGCACCATGCCCGCCCTGTTTGATTGCAAAGCCCCGCAGCCGCAGTGTACAAATGAGCAGCTGCTGTCAGGAAACAGGCTTCAAAAGCGCTACTGCGGTCACCCCATAGCCCCTCTGAAATCCCCTAAAAACCGTAGCCCTATTGGTAAGACGCGACATTTAATTATAAGATCGCGCCTCCCCCTATTTCGTCGCCCTGTGCGGCTTACGCCGCAGGTCTCGCCCGTTTTCCAGTTAAACAAGGCTTTGAGCATCTGCGGTTTGTAGCAAAAAGGTAGTCAATGATGAGCGCAAGGCACTTTCTCTCCCTGATGGATTGCACGCCCGAAGAGCTGGTCAGCGTGATCCGTCGAGGCGTTGAGCTCAAAGACCTGCGTAACCGCGGCGTACTGTTCGAGCCTCTGAAAAACCGCGTGCTCGGGATGATTTTCGAGAAGTCCTCGACCCGTACCCGGATCTCGTTCGAGGCCGGCATGATCCAGCTCGGCGGCCAGGCAATCTTCCTGTCGCCGCGCGACACGCAACTGGGCCGTGGCGAACCGATCGGCGACGCCGCCATTGTCATGTCGAGCATGCTCGATGCGGTGATGATCCGTACGTTTTCCCACAGCACCCTGACCGAATTCGCCGCCAATTCGCGCGTCCCGCTGATCAACGGCCTGTCCGATGACCTGCACCCGTGCCAGTTGCTGGCCGACATGCAAACCTTCCTCGAACATCGCGGCTCGATCCAGGGCAAGACCGTTGCCTGGATCGGCGACGGCAACAACATGTGCAACAGCTATATAGAAGCGGCGATCCAGTTCGACTTCCAGTTGCGCATCGCGTGCCCTGAAGGCTATGAGCCCAATCCTGAGTTCGTGGCCAGCGCCGGTGACCGGGTGACCATCGTCCGGGATCCGAAGGACGCCGTGCGCGGCGCTCATCTGGTGAGCACCGACGTCTGGACCTCCATGGGCCAGGAAGAAGAAACCGCCAAGCGCCTGAAGCTGTTCGCACCGTTCCAGGTCACCCGTGCCCTGCTCGACCTGGCCGCCGAAGACGTGCTGTTCATGCATTGCCTGCCCGCCCACCGTGGCGAGGAAATCAGCCTCGACCTGCTCGATGACCCGCGCTCAGTCGCCTGGGATCAAGCGGAAAACCGTCTTCACGCACAAAAGGCCCTGCTCGAGTTTCTCGTTCCGCCTTCGTACCACCACGCATGAGCCAGCCATTACTGCTTAACCTGCGCAACCTCGCTTGCGGCTATCAAGACCAGCGCGTCGTGCAGAACCTCAACCTGCATTTGAATGCCGGTGATATCGGTTGCCTGCTCGGTTCTTCGGGTTGCGGCAAAACCACGACGCTGCGGGCGATTGCCGGTTTTGAACCGGTGCACGAAGGTGAAATCACCCTGGCGGGCGAGACGATCTCCAGCGCCGGCTTCACCCTCGCACCGGAGAAACGCCGGATCGGCATGGTGTTCCAGGATTACGCGCTGTTTCCGCATTTGAGCGTGGCGGAAAACATCGCGTTCGGGATTCGCAAGCATCCGCAAAAGGATCGCGTGACCGAAGAGCTGCTGGAACTGGTCAACCTGAAAAACCTCGGCAAACGCTTTCCGCACGAGCTTTCCGGCGGTCAGCAACAGCGTGTCGCCCTGGCTCGCGCCCTGGCGCCGGAACCACAACTGCTGCTGCTCGACGAACCGTTTTCCAACCTCGACGGCGAACTGCGGCGCAAGCTCAGCCACGAAGTGCGCGACATCCTCAAGGCCCGTGGCACCAGCGCGATTCTGGTGACCCACGACCAGGAAGAAGCCTTCGCGGTAAGCGATCATGTCGGGGTTTTCAAGGAAGGTCGCCTGGAACAGTGGGACACGCCCTACAACCTGTATCACGAACCGCTGACGCCCTATGTGGCCAGTTTCATCGGTCAGGGATACTTCATTCGTGGTCAGCTGAGCAGCCCGGAATCGGTGCAGACCGAGCTGGGTGAGCTGCGCGGCAATCGGGCCTACACCTGGCCGATTGGTGGCGCCGTGGACGTATTGTTGCGCCCGGACGATATCGTTTATGCACCGGACAGTGGCTTGAAGGCGCGGATTGTCGGCAAGTCGTTCCAGGGTGCGTCGACGTTGTATCGGTTGCAGATGCCCACCGGCGCGCAGCTGGAATCGATTTTCCCGAGCCATGCCGATCATCTGATCGGTGCAGAAGTTGGCATTCGGGTTGCCGCTGAACACCTGGTGTTGTTCCAGGCGTCCGGCAGCATCGCCGCACAGATTCCGACAGTCGAATCCGGCGTTCGGCGTTACAGCACTGCCAGCTGATACCTAAAACTGTAGGAGCGAGGCTTGCCCGCGAAGGCGTAGTGTCAGTCGATATTTGCATTGCCTGACACTACGCCTTCGCGGGCAAGCCTCGCTCCTACAGGGATTGGGGTTAACCCAGCATCAGCATTCCGCTCGCAACCAGCGTCGCATTCCCGCCGATCTTCACCCGATCGCCTTCCAGCCGACAGAACAACTCCCCGCCTCGCTTCGAACACTGATACGCCGTCAGGCTCGACTTGCCCAAACGCTTCGACCAATACGGGATCAAACTGCAATGGGTCGAACCGGTCACCGGATCCTCATTGATACCAATCGCCGGCGCGAAGTACCGCGACACAAAATCATGCTTGCTGCCCTTGGCGGTGACGATGGCACCCGGCCACGGCAGTTTGGCCAACGCGACCATGTCGGGCTGACAGTCGAGCACGGCCTGCTCTGACTCCAGCACCACGAATAATTCATTCGAACCCAACACATCGACCACGTCGACGCCCAAGGCGCGTTCGACATCCAGGGTCACGCCGACTGCAGACGGCACGATTGCCGGGAAATCCAGCCACAAGCGGCCGCCCTCACGACTCACGCTCAGCGGGCCGGACTTACAAATGAAGTCCAGGCGTTCGACCGGTTCTTTATAGATCTCGAACAAGACATAAGCGCTGGCCAGGGTGGCATGCCCACACAAAGGCACCTCGGTGGTCGGAGTGAACCAGCGGATGTGCCAACCCTGCCCTTCACGCACCACAAAGGCGGTTTCGGCGAGGTTATGTTCAGCGGCGATTTTTTGCATCAACTCATCGGCGAGCCAGGCATCAAGCCGATAGACCATCGCCGGGTTACCGCTGAACGGTCGCTCACTGAACGCATCGACCTGATGAAACTCAAGCTGCATAACCTTCTCCCTGATTCAGGCGCGGCCGATATCGGCGAACTTGGCCTGGGTATGTTCGGCCAGTACTGCGGGGGCCAGTTCCACTTCCAGGCCACGTCGACCGGCACTGACAAAAATGCTGGCAAAGGGCTGGGCCGAATTATCGATAAACGTGCGCAGGCGCTTTTTCTGTCCCAGCGGGCTGATGCCGCCCAACAGATAACCCGTCGAGCGTTGCGCGGCGGCAGGGTCGGCCATTTCGACTTTTTTCACCCCGGCGGCATGCGCCAGGCCCTTCAAGTCCAGACTTCCGACGACCGGCACCACCGCCACCAGCAATTCCCCTTTTTCACTGGCCGCCAGTAACGTCTTGAACACTTGCGCCGGGTCCAGCCCCAGTTTCTCCGCGGCCTCCAAGCCGTAGGACGCCGCCTTCGGATCATGTTCGTAACTGTGCACGCGATGTTCGGCACGAACTTTTTTCAACAAATCCAATGCGGGGGTCATGACAGCTCCAGACTGGGCGGCAGAGAAAAAATACTGCGCTGGATTCTAGGACATTGCTCCATAAAAGGCTCTATCACGGCAGCGTTTCCAGCGCTTGGCGCGTTTCTTTACCGCTCGTCAGAGTTCGTCCGGTTCGCCAAACAAAACGATCATTCATGTGACTAATAGTTGCATTGTGACCGACAGTTCACTTTCGACCTTTGACAGCAGTGTTTCTTGTCTATATTTTTTCGAATCTGAATACCGTAAAACGTGACAACGCAAAACCCAGCAGTAAGCCAGGAACAGGATGGGGATCCTGCCCTGGTGAAAATCGCGCTTTGGCCATGACGAAAAAAGCGCCAGACAACAAAAACAAAGAGGTTTTCAATGACAACTGCTTTACAACAACCGTCGCTTTCGAGCCAATGCATGGCCGAGTTTCTGGGCACTGCACTGCTGATCTTTTTTGGTACCGGTTGCGTTGCCGCGCTCAAGGTCGCGGGTGCCAGCTTTGGCTTATGGGAAATCAGCATCATCTGGGGTGTCGGCGTCAGCATGGCGATCTACCTGACCGCCGGGGTTTCGGGTGCTCATCTCAATCCTGCCGTGAGCATCGCGCTGAGCATTTTCGCCGACTTCGAAAAACGCAAACTGCCGTTCTATATTCTTGCTCAGGTGGCCGGCGCCTTCTGCGGTGCGTTGTTGGTTTACACGCTGTACAGCAATCTATTCTTCGATTACGAACAAACTCACCATATGGTTCGTGGCACTCAAGCCAGCCTCGAACTGGCGTCGGTGTTCTCCACCTTCCCCAACCCGGTCTTGTCCACGGCCCAGGCTTTCCTGGTTGAAGTGATCATCACCGCGGTCCTTATGGGCGTGATCATGTCCCTGACCGATGACAACAACGGTCTGCCAAACGGGCCGATGGCGCCGCTGCTGATCGGCCTGCTGATCGCGGTGATCGGCAGTTCGATGGGCCCGCTGACCGGTTTTGCGATGAACCCGGCGCGTGACTTCGGTCCCAAACTGATGACTTTCTTCGCTGGCTGGGGTGAAATTTCCTTCACCGGCGGGCGCGATATCCCGTATTTCCTGATCCCGATTTTTGCACCGATTGTCGGTGCCTGCCTCGGTGCTGCAGCGTATCGCGGGCTGATTGCCCGTCATCTGCCCAGCGCCGAACCTGCTACAAAGGACGCAACACCGGCCATTGACGGCAAACCAAGAACTTCTTGATACCGTAGGCGCGTGATCCTGCCCATTTGGTCCCGCGCCTGACCTCATTCCCTTTTTTCGTCCAAGGCAATCGACATGACCGACATTCAGAATAAGAACTACATCATTGCCCTCGATCAGGGTACGACCAGCTCCCGCGCGATCATTTTCGACCGCGACGCGAACGTGGTTTGCACCGCCCAGCGCGAATTCGCCCAGCATTACCCGCAAGCCGGTTGGGTCGAACACGACCCGATGGAAATCTTCGCCACCCAAAGCGCCGTGATGGTCGAGGCCCTGGCACAAGCCGGCCTGCATCACGACCAGGTCGCGGCCATCGGCATCACCAACCAGCGCGAAACCACTGTGGTCTGGGACAAGACCACCGGCCGCCCGATCTACAACGCGATCGTCTGGCAGTGCCGCCGCAGCACCGAGATCTGCCAGCAGCTCAAACGTGACGGCCACGAGCAATACATCAGCGACACCACCGGCCTGGTCACCGACCCGTACTTCTCCGGCACCAAACTCAAGTGGATCCTCGACAACGTTGAAGGCAGCCGCGAGCGTGCGCGCAAAGGCGAGTTGCTGTTCGGCACCGTGGACAGCTGGCTGATCTGGAAATTTACCGGCGGCAAAGTCCACGTCACCGATTACACCAACGCCTCGCGCACCATGCTCTTCAACATCCACACCCTGGAGTGGGATGCGAAGATGCTGGAGGTGCTGGATATTCCGCGCGAGATGCTGCCGGAAGTTAAATCCTCGTCAGAAATCTACGGCCACACCAAAAGCGGCATCGCCATCGGCGGTATCGCCGGTGATCAGCAGGCTGCCCTGTTCGGCCAGATGTGCGTCGAGCCAGGCCAGGCGAAAAACACCTACGGCACCGGTTGCTTCCTGCTGATGAACACCGGCGACAAAGCGGTGAAGTCCAAGCACGGCATGCTGACCACCATCGCTTGCGGCCCGCGTGGCGAAGTGGCCTACGCGCTGGAAGGCGCGGTGTTCAACGGCGGCTCCACCGTTCAGTGGCTGCGTGACGAACTGAAAATCATCAACGACGCCCACGACACCGAATACTTCGCCAACAAGGTCAAGGACAGCAACGGCGTGTACCTGGTGCCAGCCTTCACCGGTCTGGGCGCTCCGTACTGGGACCCGTATGCCCGTGGCGCATTGTTCGGTCTGACTCGCGGCGTACGCGTGGATCACATCATTCGTGCAGCGCTGGAGTCGATTGCCTACCAGACCCGCGACGTGCTCGACGCCATGCAACAGGATTCCGGCGAACGCCTGAAAGCATTGCGTGTGGATGGCGGCGCGGTGGCAAACAACTTCCTGATGCAATTCCAGGCCGACATCCTCGGCACTCAGGTCGAGCGCCCGCAAATGCGCGAAACCACCGCACTCGGTGCCGCGTACCTGGCCGGTCTGGCGTGTGGCTTCTGGGGCAGCCTGGAGGAGTTGCGCGGCAAGGCCGTTATCGAGCGCGAGTTCGAACCGAAGCTGGACGAAACCGCCAAGGAAAAACTCTACGCCGGCTGGAAAAAAGCGGTCAGCCGCACGCGTGACTGGGAACCTCATGAAGGCGCTGAATAAGCCAACGTAAGTACTCGTATCTGTATGTAACTGGTAGGGAGCAGATTCCTGCGGCATCATGGGCAAATTTTGCACGGCAGCCCAAAGGAAGCCCCATGAATCTGCCTCCCCGTCAGCAGCAAATCCTCGAACTGGTCCGCGAACGCGGCTATGTCAGCATCGAGGAAATGGCCACGCTGTTCGTCGTTACACCGCAGACCATCCGCCGCGACATCAATCAGCTCGCGGAATCCAATTTATTGCGTCGCTACCACGGTGGCGCAGCCTACGATTCCAGTGTCGAAAACACCGCCTACGCGATGCGTGCCGATCAGATGCGCGATGAAAAGCAGCGTATCGGCGAAGCCATTGCCGCACAGATCCCCGATCACGCCTCGCTGTTCATCAACATCGGCACGACCACCGAATCGATCGCACGGGCGCTGCTCAACCACAACCACCTGAAGATCATCACCAACAACCTGCATGTGGCTTCGATGCTCAGCGCCAAGGACGACTTCGACGTTCTGCTGACCGGTGGCAATGTGCGGCGTGACGGTGGCGTGGTCGGTCAGGCGAGTGTCGACTTCATCAACCAGTTCAAGGTCGACTTCGCCCTCGTCGGTATCAGCGGTATTGATGAAGACGGCAGCCTGCTGGACTTCGATTATCAGGAAGTGCGGGTGTCGCAGGCGATCATCGCCAATGCGCGGCAGGTGATTCTGGCGGCGGACTCCAGCAAATTCGGGCGCAATGCCATGATTCGCCTGGGGCCGATCAGCTTGATCGATTGCCTGGTGACGGATCAGCAGCCAGTGCCGGCGCTGGCGCAGTTGTTGAGTCAGCACAAGATTCGGCTCGAGGTTGTTTAACAACTTGTAGGAGCCGGCTTGCCGGCGATGGCGTACTTGAGGACGCCATCGCCGGCAAGCCGACTCCTACAAATGTGTGCCCCGCAACACCCTCTCTTTCTCTTTTAATGTTCGTAAATTTTCCTTTAACGGCCCTTCGATCAGTATTTTCAATCGAAGTTAACTGGCTGCAGGCGGCTTTATGGGCTACCATTTTCGCAAATGAACATTAATGTTCGAAATCCAATATCGACAATCAAAAAAACCGAGGCCAGCCGATGCCCACTTCTACCTTGCCTACGCCCCCACTCGCCGAGGTCTACGATATCGCCGTCATCGGTGGCGGGATCAATGGCGTGGGGATCGCAGCGGATGCCGCCGGTCGCGGTCTTTCGGTGTTCCTTTGCGAAAAGGATGATCTGGCCAGCCACACCTCGTCGGCCAGCAGCAAACTGATCCACGGTGGCCTGCGCTACCTCGAACATTACGAATTCCGTCTGGTCCGCGAAGCCCTCGCCGAGCGCGAAGTGTTGCTGGCCAAGGCGCCGCACATCGTCAAGCAAATGCGCTTCGTCCTGCCGCACCGTCCGCACCTGCGTCCAGCCTGGATGATCCGTGCCGGCCTGTTCCTGTATGACAACCTGGGCAAACGGGAAAAACTGGAAGGTTCGAAAAGCCTGAAGTTCGGCCCGGACAGCCCGTTGAAAAGCGAAATCACCAAAGGCTTCGAATACTCCGATTGCTGGGTCGACGACGCGCGCCTGGTGGTCCTGAACGCCATGGCGGCCCGCGAGAACGGCGCCCATGTGCACACCCAGACCCGTTGCGTCAGCGCCCGTCGCACCAAAGGCCTTTGGCATCTGCACCTGGAACGCGCCGACGGCAGCCTGCTTTCGATCCGCGCCAAGGCGCTGGTGAATGCGGCCGGCCCATGGGTTGCCAAGTTCATTCGTGATGATTTGAAGATGGAATCGCCGTACGGCATCCGCCTGATCCAGGGCAGTCACCTGATCGTGCCGAAACTGTACGAAGGCGATCACGCGCACATTCTGCAAAACGAAGATCAGCGCATCGTCTTCACGATTCCGTACCTGAACCATTTCACCCTGATCGGCACCACCGACCGCGAATACACCGGCGATCCGGCAAAAGTGGCGATCACCGAAGGCGAAACCGATTACCTGTTGAAAGTGGTCAACGCCCACTTCAAGAAGCAGATCAGCCGCGACGACATCCTGCACAGCTATTCCGGTGTTCGTCCGCTGTGCAACGATGAATCCGACAACCCGTCGGCCGTCACCCGCGACTACACCCTCGCGCTTTCGGGCACTGGCGAAGAAGCGCCGCTGCTGTCGGTGTTCGGCGGCAAGCTGACCACCTACCGCAAACTGGCCGAATCGGCGCTGGCGCAACTGGCGCCTTACTTCACGCACATCAAGCCGAGCTGGACCGCCAGCGCCACCCTGCCGGGCGGCGAAGACATGACCACCCCGCAGGCGCTGAGCTCGCGCATCCGTGACCAGTTCGACTGGGTGCCGACCGAAATCGCCCGTCGTTGGGCCACCACTTACGGCAGCCGCACCTGGCGCATGCTTGAAGGTGTGCAAAGCCTCAGCGACCTGGGCGAGCACATCGGCGGCGGTCTCTACACCCGCGAAGTCGATTACCTGTGCAGCGAAGAGTGGGCAACCACGGCGCACGACATTCTGTGGCGTCGCAGCAAGCTGGGCTTGTTCACCACCCCGGCCGAGCAGCAAGCGCTGGCTGAGTATCTGAGCAAGGTCGAGCAGAACCGCAGCAAGATTGAAGCGGCCTGATCGGTAGTCAGCTTAAAAGAAAGCCCCTGAATCTCACGATTCAGGGGCTTTTTGCTATTCGGGAAACACCATCAATCCCCTGTAGGAGCTGGCTTGCCAGCGATGAGGCCCTTGGCTTTTGCACCTATCCAAGGGACGCCATCGCCGGCAAGCCAGCTCCTACAGGGTTAGCGTGCGTCCGGCATTCGGTTTTCCGAACGCGACTCATCGGTCTATTCGGTTAACCGGACTATCTCACTCCAAAAAACGCGCCATAAATATTTAATCTCCTTATACATCAATACTTTAATTTGTATCGACTGGTCTGGCACGAGTCATGCTCTACACTCTTGGACGAATGCTTGTTGCGCGGACCTTGAGAAGCCGACAGACATTCGAAGCACAAAAGGGCCGATGAACTGGCTCCATAAAAAAAACAATGTCGAGGAAAATTTGATGCGCATCGTTCCCCATATCCTGGGCGCAGCCATTGCTGCCGCTCTGATTACCACTCCAGTTTTCGCTGCCGAACTCACCGGCACACTGAAGAAGATCAAAGAGTCCGGCACCATCACCCTCGGGCATCGTGACGCTTCCATTCCGTTTTCCTATATCGCGGACGCTTCCGGCAAACCGGTTGGCTACTCCCACGATATTCAGCTGAAAGTCGTTGAAGCCCTGAAAAAAGACCTCGACATGCCGAATCTCCAGGTCAAATACAACCTGGTGACCTCGCAAACCCGCATCCCGCTGGTGCAGAACGGCACCGTGGACCTCGAGTGCGGCTCCACCACCAACAACGTCGAGCGTCAGCAGCAAGTTGACTTCTCCGTCGGCATTTTCGAAATCGGTACTCGCCTGCTGTCCAAGGCAGACTCCAAGTACAAGGATTTCGCTGACCTGGCCGGCAAGAACGTCGTGACCACCGCCGGCACCACGTCCGAACGCATCCTCAAGGCGATGAACGCCGACAAGCAGATGGGTATGAACGTCATCTCCGCCAAAGACCACGGCGAATCCTTCCAGATGCTGGAAACCGGCCGTGCCGTGGCTTTCATGATGGACGACGCCCTGCTGGCAGGTGAAGCAGCCAAAGCCAAGAAGGCAACTGACTGGGCCGTGACCGGCACTCCACAGTCCTACGAAATCTACGGCTGCATGGTCCGCAAGGGCGACGAGCCGTTCAAGAAGGCTGTAGACGACGCCATCGTGGCGACCTACAAGTCGGGCGAGATCAACAAGATCTACGACAAATGGTTCATGCAGCCAATCCCGCCAAAAGGTCTGAACCTGAACTTCCCGATGAGCGACGAGCTCAAGGCCCTGATCGCCAATCCGACTGATAAAGCGGCTGACGACAAGAAGTCCTGATTTTCTGACTAACCTTATCTCCTGAGAGGGCCGCCGCCCTTTCAGGAGGTGGTCACTTCCTGCTGGTATTTTTTGGAAACACTCGAACCGGTGGCTGTCGAGCCGGGAGCGTGTGCCTGATCGAAAAGGTCAGGCGGGAACGGAGCTTCCCCCAAGCGGGCACTTGCACATCGATTGAACTGAGGGGAGACCCTAATGAATTACAACTGGGACTGGGGCGTGTTCTTCAAGTCCACCGGCGTGGGCAGCGAGACCTATTTCGACTGGTACGTGTCCGGTCTGGGCTGGACCATCGGCATCGCCATCGCGGCCTGGATCATCGCCCTGACACTGGGCTCGATCCTGGGCGTCATGCGCACCGTGCCGAACCGCATCGTATCGGGCATCGCCACCTGCTACGTCGAACTTTTCCGTAACGTACCGCTGCTGGTGCAGCTGTTCATCTGGTACTTCCTGGTGCCCGACCTGCTGCCGCAAGACCTGCAGGAATGGTACAAACAGGACCTGAACCCGACCACTTCGGCGTTCCTCAGCGTTGTTGTCTGCCTGGGCCTGTTCACCACGGCTCGCGTTTGCGAACAGGTGCGCACCGGTATTCAGGCACTGCCAAAAGGCCAGGAATCCGCTGCTCGCGCCATGGGCTTCAAGCTGCCGCAGATCTACTGGAACGTGCTGCTGCCCCAGGCCTACCGGATCATCATTCCGCCGCTTACCTCGGAATTCCTGAACGTATTCAAGAACACCTCCGTCGCTTCGCTGATCGGCCTGATGGAGTTGCTCGCACAAACCAAACAGACCGCCGAGTTCTCCGCGAACCTGTTCGAAGCGTTCACCCTGGCGACCCTGATCTACTTCACCCTGAACATGAGCCTGATGCTGCTGATGCGCCTGGTCGAGAAGAAAGTAGCCGTGCCGGGCCTGATCTCCGTAGGGGGTAAATGATGGAATTCGACTTCTCGGGCATCATCCCGTCCCTGCCGGGCCTGTGGAACGGCATGGTCATGACCCTGCAATTGATGGCGCTGGGCGTCGTCGGCGGGATCATCCTCGGCACGATCCTCGCGCTGATGCGCCTGTCCCACAGCAAGCTGCTGTCGAACCTCGCCGGCGCCTACGTTAACTACTTCCGTTCGATTCCACTGCTGCTGGTCATCACCTGGTTCTACCTGGCGGTGCCGTTCGTGCTGCGCTGGATCACCGGCGAAGACACACCGATCGGCGCATTCGCCTCGTGCATCGTGGCGTTCATGATGTTCGAAGCGGCGTACTTCTGCGAAATCGTCCGCGCTGGCGTGCAGTCGATTCCCAAAGGCCAGATGGGCGCTGCCCAGGCCCTGGGCATGTCGTATGGCCAGATGATGCGCCTGATCATCCTGCCGCAAGCGTTCCGCAAGATGACCCCGCTGCTGCTGCAACAGAGCATCATCCTGTTTCAGGACACCTCGCTGGTCTACGCCGTCGGCCTGGTGGACTTCCTCAATGCCTCGCGTGCCAGTGGCGACATCATCGGCCGTTCGAATGAGTTCCTGATCTTCGCAGGTCTCGTGTACTTCACAATCAGCTTTGCCGCCTCGCTGCTGGTCAAGCGTCTGCAAAAAAGGTTTGCCGTATGATCTCTATCAAGAATGTCAACAAGTGGTATGGCGACTTCCAGGTACTGACTGACTGCAGCACCGAGGTCAAAAAAGGCGAAGTGATCGTGGTGTGCGGGCCGTCCGGCTCCGGCAAATCCACCCTGATCAAATGCGTCAACGCCCTGGAACCGTTCCAGAAAGGCGACATCGTGGTCGACGGCACGTCCATTGCGGACCCGAAGACCAACCTGCCGAAGCTGCGTTCACGCGTGGGCATGGTGTTCCAGCATTTCGAGCTGTTCCCGCACCTGACCATCACCGAAAACCTGACCATCGCGCAGATCAAGGTGTTGGGCCGCAGCAAGGAAGAAGCCACCAAGAAAGGCCTGCAACTGCTGGAGCGCGTCGGCCTCTCGGCACACGCTCACAAGCACCCGGGCCAGCTCTCCGGTGGTCAGCAACAGCGTGTGGCGATTGCCCGTGCGCTGGCGATGGACCCGATCGTCATGCTGTTCGACGAACCGACCTCCGCGCTCGACCCTGAAATGGTCAACGAAGTGCTCGACGTGATGGTGCAACTGGCCCACGAAGGCATGACCATGATGTGCGTGACCCACGAAATGGGCTTCGCCCGTAAAGTGGCGGACCGGGTGATTTTCATGGACGCCGGCAAAATCATCGAAGACTGCAAGAAAGAGGAGTTCTTCGGCGACATCAGCCACCGCGCCGAGCGTACCCAGCACTTCCTCAACAAGATTCTGCAGCACTAAAAAACACCGCTCCCCTTGTAGGAGCCGGCTTGCTGGCGATGGAGTGTCAGTCGACATCAATGTGGCTGACCCACCATCGCCAGCAAGCCGGCTCCTACAGGGGTCGGTGGTGGTACTGAGATTTGTGTTGTGGTTGACCCAAGGCATCTGTGATGAAATGCGACCCCACTCTCTATCGCGCAGCGCCGCCATCACTCGTCGTGAAACCCCGTCTGATCCGCCACTTGTTCCTGCCGCCACTGGTCATCGCCCTGATGATCGGATTGGGTTACCTCGGCTTCTGGGTCAGCGAGCACTATGGGATCCGCAGCCTCAGCGAGAACGGCCAGCGTCAGCTCGAACTGCACGCCCGCGCCGTCGAGAGCGAAATCAGCAAGTACACCTACCTGCCCAGCCTGCTGGAACTCGAAACCAGCGTTTCGAAGCTGCTGGCCGACCCGTCGCCGGAACACCGGCAAACGGTCAATGAATACCTCGAAGGCCTGAACCGGCGCAGCCGCAGTCGGGCCATCTACGTAATGGACACCACCGGTCGCGTCATGGCCACCAGCAACTGGCGCGATGTCGACAGCTACCTCGGTGAAGACCTGTCCTTTCGCGCCTATTTCCAGAACGCCGTGCGCGGCCAGCCGGGTCGCTTCTATGGCATCGGCAGCACCAACGGCGAACCCGGTTATTACCTGGCCCATGGCCTGGAAGAACATGGCAAGATCATCGGTGTCGCGGTGGTCAAAGTCCGCCTCGAAGCCATGGAAGAACGCTGGCAGCGCGCGCGCCTGGAAGCCTTCGTCAGCGACGAAAATGGCATCATCATTCTCTCCAGCGATCCGGCGCGACGGCTGAAATCAGTCGTTCCATTGAGCGACGAGACCAAGGAAAAACTCGCCCGCAGCCTTCAGTACTACTGGTTTCCACTGAACGAGCTGCAACCGCTGGCCCGGGAAAGACTGGCCGAAGGCGAGGAAAAACTGACCTTCCCGGCCAACAGTGAAGTGGAGTCCGACGAAGAGGACATCAGTTACCTCTCGCAAACCCGTCCCTTGAGCGACACCCCGTGGAATTTCACCCTGCTCACGCCGCTGCAGGATTTGCGTCGCGAAGCGATCAATCAGGGGATTCTGGTGGCCGTGGCGTTTGCCCTGGTGGCGTTCCTGCTGATCGCCTGGAACGAGCGCCGCAAGGTGATCGCCACCCGTCTCGCCGCCCGGGAAGCCTTGCAGGAAGCCAACAATCAACTGGAGCGTCGGATTACCGAACGCACCACCGACCTGCGCGCCAGCAACGAACGGCTCAAGGGCCAGATTCGCGAACGCCGTCAGGCCGAAGAGACCTTGCGCCGCGCCCAGGATGAACTGGTGCAGGCCGGAAAACTCGCAGCCATCGGCCAGATGTCCACCAGCATCGCCCACGAATTGAACCAGCCGCTGGCGGCGCTGCGCACCTTGTCCGGCAACACCGTGCGCTTTCTCGAGCGCGGGCAACTGGATGTGGCCAGCACCAACCTCAAGACCATCAACGAACTGATCGACCGCATGGGCCGGATCACCGCAAGCCTGCGCTCCTTCGCCCGGCGCGGCGACGACAAAGGCCAGGCCTGCCTCGGCAAAGCGGTGGACGCCGCGCTGCAACTGCTCGGCGGACGCGTGGAAAGCGTCCCTCTGCACTTGCATCGTGAGTTCGTCGACGTACAGGTGCAGATTGACCAGACCCGCCTGGAGCAGATTCTGGTCAACCTGATCGGCAACGCCCTCGACGCCATGCAGTCGCAGCCCCAACCGGAACTGTGGCTCGAAGGCGAAGCGTTCGACGGCAAGTATCGCCTGCGAGTACGCGACAACGGCCACGGCATCGATGCCGAAGCGCGCAAGCATCTGTTCGAACCGTTCTTCACCACCAAACCCGGCGAGCAAGGCCTGGGCCTCGGCCTGACCCTGTCCGCCAGCCTGGCCGCCGCCACCGGCGGACACCTGGGTGTCGAACACCCGGCCAGCGGTGGTACCACCTTCGTCCTCAGTTTACCGTTGGTAAGCCCCCTTCAAGCCGAGCCAATATGAACAACGACCTTAGTGTGCTGATCGTCGAAGACGACCCTCATGTGCTGCTCGGCTGCCAACAGGCGCTGACCCTGGAAGACATTCCCTGCGTCGGCGTGGGCAGCGCCGAAGAAGCGCTGGAGCGGGTCGGCGACAACTTTGCCGGCATCGTCATCAGCGACATTCGCCTGCCGGGCATCGATGGCCTGGAATTGCTGACCCGGCTCAAGGCCCGTGATCGCAGCCTGCCGGTGGTGCTGATCACCGGCCACGGCGACATTTCCATGGCCGTCGGCGCGATGCAGAAAGGCGCCTACGACTTCATGGAGAAACCTTTCTCCCCTGAACGCCTGGTGGATGTCGCCCGTCGTGCGCTGGAGCAACGCAGCCTCGCCCGGGAAGTCTCTTCGCTGCGCCGGCAATTGGCAGAACGGGATTCCCTGGAAGGCCGGATCATCGGTCGTTCGCCAGCCATGCAGAACCTGCGGGAATTGATCGCCAACGTCGCCGATACCTCGGCCAACGTGCTGATCGAAGGCGAAACCGGCACCGGTAAAGAACTGGTCGCGCGCTGCCTGCACGACTTCAGTCGGCGTCACACCAAACAGTTCGTCGCCCTGAACTGCGGTGGCCTGCCGGAGAACCTGTTCGAAAGTGAAATCTTCGGCCACGAAGCCAACGCCTTCACCGGCGCCGGCAAGCGGCGGATCGGCAAGATCGAACACGCCGATGGCGGCACGCTGTTCCTCGACGAGGTGGAAAGCATGCCGCTGCCGTTGCAGATCAAACTGCTGCGGGTGTTGCAGGAACGCACCCTGGAACGCCTCGGCTCGAACCAGAGCGTGGCGGTGGATTGCCGGGTGATCGCGGCGACCAAGTCCGATCTCGACGAGTCGAGCAAGGCTGGCGAATTCCGCAGCGACTTGTATTACCGCCTGAACGTGGTGACCCTGGAACTGCCGCCGCTGCGCGAGCGCCGCGAAGACATCCTGCAATTGTTCGAGCACTTCCTGCAGCAATCGTCCTTGCGCTTTGACCGTGCCGTGCCGGAGCTGGACAACCAGACCGTGTCGAACCTGATGAGCCACGACTGGCCGGGCAACGTCCGTGAACTGCGCAACGTAGCCGAGCGGTATGCCCTCGGTCTGCCGGCCTTCAAGAAGTCCGGCGCCAGCGGCAGCAATCAGGGCCTGGCCTTCGCCGAAGCGGTGGAAGCCTTCGAACGCAACCTGCTCGGCGACGCCTTGCAACGCAGCGGCGGCAACCTGACTCAGGCCAGCCTGGAACTGGGCATGGCCAAAACCACGCTGTTCGACAAAGTGAAGAAGTACGGGTTGAGCCACTGATGGACCTGATGCTCAAGGCAACCCTGGGCGCGGCGGTGGTGCTGATCCTCGCTGCGCTGGCCAAGACCAAAAACTATTACATCGCCGGCCTGGTGCCGCTGTTTCCTACCTTTGCGCTGATTGCGCACTACATCGTCGGCAAGGGCCGCTCGCTGGACGACTTGAAGACCACGATTGTGTTTGGCATGTGGTCGATCATTCCGTACTTCATCTATCTGGCGACGTTGTACGTGATGGTCGACCGGATGCGGCTTGAGGCTTCGCTCGCCGTGGCGGCGGTGGCGTGGTTGATCGCAGCTACGATCCTCGTCAGCGTCTGGGTACGCTTCCACACCTGACCACACCCCCTGTAGGAGCGAGGCTTGCCCGCGAAGAACGATAACGCGGTGTATCAGTTGCTCCGCGGCGGACCATTCGCGGGCAAGCCTCGCTCCTACAGGATCTGCGTTGTTTCGAGGCTGGAGGCTGGCCCGCCCCTTGCATTTACCCCCCAAAGCCCCCTCGGCCGGCCTTCATGATGGATGGAGCCGGTGTCTGGGAGGGTCTGCCAAGGGTGAATTGCGACCTTGAACATTTTAGATCTTGACCACAGCCTGACTGCCCAGGCCCCCATCGCACGGTTGCTCGACAGCGGCCGCGCGAAACGCCTGGACCTGCTCGACCTCGGCCCGAAATTGCGACTCTGGTCCAGCGAACGCACCTGGCGCCGCTTCGCCGAACGCCTGCAACAACGTCCACGCCATAGCGGCCCGCAACCGGAAATTTTCTTCGTCGGCTCCGGCGATTACCACCACTTGACCCCGGCCTTTCTCACTGACTTGCCGGTGCCGGTGAGCCTGATCCACTTCGACAATCACCCCGACTGGGTCCACTTCGCCCCGCGTCGGCATTGCGGTTCGTGGGTCAACCAGGCGCTGAAACTGCCGAACGTCCAGCGCATCGTCACCCTCGGCCCGTGCAGCGATGACCTGCAAAATCCACAGCTCAAGGGCGGCAACCTCAGTGCCCTGAAACGCGGGGTCTTGCAGCTGTTTCCGTGGCAGCATCCGCCCTCGAAAGTCTGGGGCCGGGTCGGCGATGGCGCCGGGCATCAGCAACTGGAAAACCAGCTGCACTGGCGCAACCTCGCCGAACTGGATTGGCCGGTGTTTCTCGATCAGTTGATCACCAGCCTGCCCACCGAAGCGGTGTGGATCACCATCGACAAAGACGTCCTGGCCTGCGAAGACGCGGCGACCAACTGGGATCAGGGCGGCATGCGCCTGAGCCATCTGCTGCAAGCGATACGCGTGCTGGCCGCGAACAAGCGGATCCTCGGCATCGACATCTGCGGCGAATACGCCCGTCCCGCCTTCAGCAACGCCTTCAAACGCTGGGAAGCCAAGGCCGACCAGCCGCCGGCGGAACGCTGGAGCGCAGACGATCTGCTGCGTAACTCGGCCACCAATCAGGCACTGATCGAGCTGTTCGAGGAGCTGTTCCCATGACCATTACCGTGATTGTGCTGGTGGCGTTTTCCATCGTGCTGGACGTCATTGGCCAGCTCTGTTTCAAGCTCGGACTCGACCGTTTGCCGGAACTTGAAGGCGGTTTTCGCCTGATTGCATTCTGGGGCCAGGTGTTCAACGCGCCGCTGCTGTGGTGCGGGATCGGCGCCTACGTGATCGAGTTTTTTGTCTGGCTCGAAGCCCTCTCCCGCGCGCCGCTGAGCCTGCTGTTTCCGGCTGCGGCGCTGGCGTATTGCGGCGTGGTGCTGGCCGGCAAACTGATCCTCGGCGAAACCGTGAGTCGTCGGCGCTGGCTCGGCACTTTAGTGATTACGGCGGGCGTGATGCTCGTGTGTGTCGCCCATGCATGAGGCTCAATCGATGATCAGAGGCAAGACCGACTGGCTGCATGAACGCTTGGGCACCATCGTTCTGTGGGCGCTGTTGATCGCTTTTGAAAGCGCCGGGCAGATCGCCACGAAGGTCGGTGGCGATCAACTGGGGCAGATGGATTTCAACCTGAAGTGGCTGATGGCCGTAGCGGTGAATCCCGGGGTGTGGCTGGCGATTGCCTGTTACATCGGGGCGTTTTTCGTGTGGATGCTGATATTGCGACGCAGCAGCCTGTCGCTGGCGTTTCCACTGAGTTCGCTGGTGTTCGTCGGGGTTTTGCTTGGGTCTTGGCTGGGGTTGGGCGAGCAGATCAGCGTGCTGCACTGGGTAGGGGTGGCGGTGATCATGGGGGGGATTGCGTTGCTGGCCGAAGGTGAAGAAACCTAGAGTTCTGTGATCTCAAGGGCCCCATCGCGAGCAGGCTCGCTCCCACAGGGGTATGCGGTCAAAATGTGGGAGCGAGCCTGCTCGCGATGGCGTCAGCCCAGCCAACAAACCTCTCTAGTCAAACTTGTAGGCCACCGCCGCCTGCACCTCCCCCTGGTTGGTATCCCCGACCGCTTTGACAATGCTGCTATCCGTCGCCGCCCCTGTCAGGTGAATCCAGCTCGCGCTCGTCAGCAGTGACCATTGCGGCGCCAGGGGAAATTCGAAGCTCTGGGTCAGCGCCACGTTCTGCAAGCCACCACCGGCATTGTACGGGCGGATCCCCGAGGCTTGAGACTCGTCGGCGCTGACGCCGAAGAACGTCTGAGTCTGCCGGGCATCGGCAAAATGCGCGGTCAGGTTTGAGCTGCCGATTACCCCGCCACCCAGTGGATAACCCACCTCCCCACCCAGCCGTCCCAATAC
>NZ_JAHBDB010000039.1:0-48336 GCF_019956105.1 Pseudomonas sp. BF-RE-25 | reverse complement strand
CGCCAGCAACGCCAGCAAATTCGGATCGCGCTCCTTGGCCTTCAAAAACACCACACCAATGTGCTGCTGCAACCGATACTTTTCCTGCAACGGAATCAGCTTCACCCGGTTCTCATACACCGCTGCAATCCTTCCTGGCAGCAACGCATAACCCACCCCCGAACTGACCATGCTCAGCAGGGTGAAGATGTCGTTGACCTGCATCGCCACCTTTGGCTCGAATCCCGCCTGTTTGAACACCCGATTGCCATCCTGGTGCGTGGCGAAGCCCTGGGTCAGGGTAATGAACGTCTCGTCGCGGACTTCGGCCAGATCGACTTCCGTGCGTTGGGCAAACTTCGAATCCGCCGGGGTGGCCAGGAAAATGTCATCGGAAAACAGCGGGATCTGCTCGCAATCCGGGTCGTTCACGCTCTCGTCCAAAGACACCAGGATCGCGTCGACTTCCATGTTCTTGAGCTTGTACAACAGGTCGAAATTCGAGCCGAGGATCAGGTCGATATTGAGTTCGCTGCGGCGGATTTTCAGGCCCATGATCAGTTGCGGCACGGTCTTCACCGTCAACGAATACAACGAGCCCAGCTTGAAGCGCTCAGCCGAGAACCCGGCGGCTTCGCGGGTCAGGCGCACGGTTTCGACCACGTCCTGAATCAGCTTTTGCGCCCGTTCTTCCAGTACGTAGGCGCTTTCCAGCGGCGTCAGGTTACGGCCTTCGTGCTTGAACAGCGGGCAGCGCAGGGCACTTTCCAGGGAGTGGATCGCCCGGTGCACACTGACGTTGCTGGTCTGCAACTCGGCAGCGGCGCGAGCCAGATTGCCGGTGCGCATGAAGGCGAGGAACACCTCGAGTTTTTTCAGGGTCAACTCTTCATCGATCAGCATGGGCGTGACTCTTATTCGAATGGCTCGATTGTGCCTAATTCCTGAAGCACACGCAGACCTTTGTAGGAGCCAGCTTGCTGGCGATGGCGGCCTTGAAATTATCGTAACGCTTTAGGGCCAATCGCCGGCAAGCCGGCTCCTACAGGGTGCGAGGGTGTACTGAAGAGTTGCGCTTTTACGCTTGAGGCCTGAGCCTTGCGCAACGCTGCATTGGATTGTGAGGTGAGCAACACATGTACCACGGGGAAAGATTGAACGCCTGGACGCATCTGGTCGGGGCGGTGGCGGCGACGGTCGGGGTGGTGTGGATGCTGGTGATCGCCGGCATGGATGGCAGCCCTTGGAAAATCGTCAGCGTGGCGATTTACGGGTTTACCTTGATGGTGCTCTACAGCGCATCGACCGTTTACCACAGCGTGCGCGGGCGCAAGAAAGCGATCATGCAGAAGGTCGATCACTTTTCGATCTACCTGTTGATTGCCGGCAGCTATACACCGTTTTGTCTGGTGACTCTGCGCGGGCCGTGGGGCTGGACGTTGTTCGGGATTGTCTGGGGGCTGGCGCTGATCGGTATCCTTCAGGAGATCAAGCCGCGTTCGGAAGCGCGGATCCTGTCGATCGTGATTTACGCGGTGATGGGCTGGATCGTGCTGGTGGCGGTCAAGCCGCTATTGGCGGCGCTGGGCACGGCCGGGTTTGCCTGGCTGGCCTCGGGCGGGATTTTGTACACCGTGGGGATTATCTTTTTTGCACTGGATCATCGGTTGCGGCATGCGCACGGGATCTGGCATTTGTTCGTGATCGCGGGGAGTTTGCTGCACTTTGTGGCGATTATGTTTTACGTCCTTTAAACCACGTCGCGGCCATCGCCGGCAAGCCGGCTCCTACAGAGAACGTGTTGTGAATACGAACCCTGTAGGAGCCGGCTTGCTGGCGATGGCGTCCTAGAAGTCACCCCACAACTGCTGGGCCACCGCCAATGCCACCACCGGCGCAGTCTCGGTGCGCAAAACACGTGGCCCGAGGCGGGCGGCATGAAAACCGGCGCTCTTGGCCTGATCCACCTCAGCATCGGACAACCCACCTTCCGGCCCGATCAGAAACGCCAGCGTCGCCGGTTTGGCATGACTCACCAACGGCTCAGCCACCGGATGCAGCACCAGCTTCAACTCCGCCTCAGTCTGCTTCAACCAGTCCGCCAACAACACCGGCGGGTGAATCACTGGTACCCGTGAACGCCCGCATTGCTCGCACGCGCTGATCGCCACTTGGCGCCAGTGCATCAGGCGTTTGTCGGCGCGTTCGTCCTTCAAGCGGACTTCACAGCGGTCGCTGAAGATCGGGGTGATTTCGGTCACGCCCAGTTCGGTGGCTTTCTGAATCGCCCAGTCCATCCGCTCGCCACGGGACAAGCCCTGGCCGAGATGGATCTGCAGCGGCGATTCGATTTGCCCAGCGAAGCTTTCGTCGATCTGCACCACGACGCGCTTCTTGCCGACTTCGACCAGCTTCGCGCGAAACTCATGACCCGAACCGTCGAACAGTTGCAACGCATCACCCTCGGCCATGCGCAGCACGCGGCTGATGTAATGGGCCTGGGCCTCAGGCAACTCGTGCTCGCCAATGCTCAGGGGGGCGTCGATAAAGAAGCGGGACAGTCTCATGCGGGTTCTCTGAAAAAGGTGTTGGTCGTCTTTGTGGGAGCGAGCCTGCTCGCGATAGCATCACCGAGGATGATCAGAAAGACCTCGGCGTCTGCATCGCGAGCAGGCTCGCTCCCACATTGATCGCTGTGTGTGATCAATCAACCCGGATCACGGAAACCGGGGTGGAAATCCTGCGGCACCGACACGCTCACACTGTTGCGCGTCGCAATGTCGATCCCTTCACTGGCCACTTCCGCCAGAAAGTCGATCTGCTCCGGGGTGATCACGTACGGCGGCAGGAAATACACCACGCTGCCCAGCGGTCGAAGTAAAGCACCGCGCTCCAGCGCATGCTGGAACACCTTCAAGCCACGACGTTCCTGCCACGGATAAGCTTCCTTGGTCGCCTTGTCCTTGACCATCTCGATGGCCAGCACCATGCCGGTCTGACGCACTTCCGAGACGTTCGGATGATCGGCCAGGTGCGCGGTGGAGGAGGCCATGCGCTGGGCCAGCGCCTTGTTGTTCTCGATCACGTTGTCTTCTTCGAAGATATCCAGCGTCGCCAACGCCGCCGCGCACGCCAGCGGATTGCCGGTGTAGCTGTGCGAATGCAGGAACGCGCGCAAGGTCGGGTAGTCGTCGTAGAACGCGCTGTAGACATCTTCCGTCGTCACGCACGCCGCCAGCGGCAGGTAACCGCCGGTCAGGGCCTTGGACAGGCAGAGGAAATCCGGGCGGATGCCGGCCTGTTCGCAGGCGAACATGGTTCCGGTGCGGCCGAAGCCGACGGCGATTTCATCGTGGATCAGGTGCACGCCATAACGGTCGCAGGCTTCGCGCAGCAGTTTCAGATACACCGGGTGATACATGCGCATGCCGCCGGCGCCCTGGATCAGCGGCTCGACGATCACCGCCGCGACGGTGTCGTGATTTTCGGCCAGGGTCTGTTCCATCGCGGCGAACATGTTCCGCGAATGCTCTTCCCAGCTCATGCCTTCAGGGCGCAGGTAACAATCGGGGCTCGGCACCTTGATGGTGTCCAGCAGCAACGCCTTGTAGGTTTCGGTGAACAGCGGCACATCGCCCACCGACATCGCCGCCATGGTTTCGCCGTGGTAACTGTTGGTCAGGGTGACGAAGCGCTTCTTGTTTGGCTGGCCGCGATTGAGCCAGTAGTGAAAGCTCATTTTCAGCGCGACTTCGATGCAGGACGAACCGTTATCGGCGTAGAAGCATCGGGTCAGGCCTTCCGGCGTCATCTTCACCAGACGCTCGGACAACTCGATCACCGGCTGATGGCTGAAACCGGCGAGGATCACATGTTCCAGCTGATCGACCTGATCCTTGATGCGCTGGTTGATGCGCGGGTTGGCGTGGCCGAACACGTTGACCCACCAGGAGCTGACGGCGTCGAGGTAGCGTTTGCCTTCGAAGTCTTCCAGCCACACGCCTTCACCGCGCTTGATCGGGATCAGCGGCAGCTGTTCGTGGTCTTTCATCTGGGTGCAGGGATGCCACAACACGGCGAGATCGCGTTGCATCCACTGATTATTCAGGCCCATTTCCAGTCTCCTCGAGGCGGTCCGCGACAGGCGCGGACATACAATCGCGCAAGCCTATGCAATGCGTGGCATCGGGACAACCCATTGTGTCGAATGAGCTACTTTGTATAGGGCGATAGACGTTGCTGGCGGGCCTTTGATGGCTGACGTATTCTTCGCGGTTCTTTGAGTCGCCTGACTCGTAAAACTGCTTTTTTCTCGTGTATTTCCGGAGTTCGCTGAATGTCTGCTGGTTGGCTGCGCGCCTGTGCGCTGGTGATGTTGGGGCTGTTCAGCGTGTCTGCGCTGGCCAAGGATAAAACGGCGATCGTGATCGGCGGCGGGCTCTCGGGCCTGACGGCGGCGTACGAACTGCAAAACAAAGGCTGGCAGGTAACCCTGCTGGAAGCCAAGCCGACCCTGGGCGGTCGTTCCGGCATGGCCACCAGCGAATGGATCGGCAACGACAAGACTCAGCCGGTGTTGAACAAGTACGTATCGACCTTCAAGCTGAGCACCACGCCGGCCCCTGAATTCGTGCGCACGCCGAGCTACCTGATCGACGGCGTGTATTACACCGCCGCTGACCTGGCCACCAAAGAGCCGGCTACCGCTGACGCGCTCAAGCGTTACGAGAAGACCCTGGACGACCTGGCACGCTCGATCGAAGACCCGCTGAACCCTGCCGCTACCAGCGCGCTGCATGCCCTGGATCAGATCAACGTCTCCAACTGGCTCGACCGTTTGACGTTGCCAGCCACGGCTCGTCAATTGATCAATCAGCAAATCCGTACCCGTTATGACGAACCTTCGCGCCTGTCGTTGCTGTACTACGCACAACAGAGCCGGGTTTACCGTGGCGTGTCCGACCGTGACCTGCGCGCTTCGCGCCTGCTGGGCGGTAGCCCGGTGCTGGCACAAGCCTTCGTCAAACAGCTGAAAACCATCAAGACCAGTTCCCCGGTCTCGTCCATCACCCAGGACAAGGACGGCGTGACCGTCAAGGTCGGCAGCGTCGGCTATCAGGCTGACTACGTCGTGGTCGCGGTGCCGTTGCGCGCCCTCAACAAAATCGTGATGACCCCGGCGCTGGATGCCCAGCACATGGGCGCGATCAAAGGCACCAACTACGGTTGGCGCGACCAGATCATGCTGAAGTTCAAGACGCCGGTCTGGGAAAGCAAGGCGCGCATGTCCGGCGAGATCTACAGCAACACCGGCCTGGGCATGTTGTGGGTCGAGCCGGCGCTGAAGGGTGGCGCCAACGTGGTGATCAACCTGTCCGGCGACAACGCGCGGGTGATGCAGGCCTTCGGCGACAAGCAGATGGCCGATCAGGTGCTGATTCGCTTGCACACGTTTTATCCACAGGCGCGCGGTTCGTTCACCGGTTATGAAATCCGTCGCTACAGCACCGACCCGTCGATGGGCGGCGCTTACCTGGCCTTCGGTCCGGGCCAGATCAGCAAGTTCTGGCGCCTATGGGAACGTCCGCTGCAACGCGTAGCGTTCGCTGGCGAACATACCGACACCTTGTACCCGGGTACTCTGGAAGGTGCGTTGCGTACCGGTCAGCGTGCAGCCGGTCAGGTTGAAGACCTGGCGGCCGGCAAGTCGTTTGAACCGGCGAAGGTTGTCCCGGCAGCGACTGCTGCTGCAGCCGGCGCAGTGGCGGCGAAGAAAGGCAACTTCTTCAGCAACCTGTTCGGTGGTTCCTCGGACGACGACAAGAAGCCGGAACCCGTGAAAGCGCCAGAGCCAGTCACACCGCCAGCCCCGGCACCGGCTCCAGTAGCAGCCCCGGCCCCTGCGCCAGTGGAAGCGCCGAAACCTGCCGCCCCGGTGAAAGCCGAGCCGGCCAAGAAGGCTGCGGCCAAGGCGCCGGTGAAAAAGCCTGCGGCCGAAACCAAAAAGGCCCCGGCGAAACCGGCGGCAAAGAAAGCTGAAGCGGCGAAGAAACCAGCAGCCAAACCTGCTGCGACCCCGGTAGCTGATACCAAAGCGCAGTAAGCCTCTGGATTAAAGAAACGCGGCGCAAATGCCGCGTTTTTTTATGCCTGAAGAAAAGAATTGAATAAATCTCATGGCATTGGTGTTCTTGATCTGGACGTCATTTTTTTTCACACATTGGTCGTTAATCTTTCCTTAACTCACCGATTTCAGACTCTTGATCGTATTTCTCGATATTTCAAAGCGAAATTTTCCGCTTTAATTCGATAGATAACTCGATAGTCTTGGTCGCAATTCTCACAGGATTTGGGCATGCAGCTACGTAACTCTTCTTCCCGCTACGGTTGGGTCAGCATCTTCATGCACTGGGGCGTGGCGCTGGCGGTCTTCGGTCTGTTTGCGTTGGGCCTGTGGATGGTCGATCTCGACTACTACAGCACCTGGCGCAAAGATGCGCCGGAGCTGCACAAGAGCATTGGCCTGGTGTTGCTGGCCGTGATGGTGCTTCGGGTGCTGTGGCGCTTTATCAGCCCACCACCGCCAACGCTGGAAAGCTATGGCCGGCTGACGCGCATGGGCGCGAAGTTTGGCCATTCGTTCCTGTACCTGGGTCTGTTTGCTGTGATGATTGCCGGTTACCTGATTTCCACCGCAGATGGTGTCGGGATTCCGGTGTTTGGCCTGTTCGAAGTTCCTGCACTGGTTTCCGGACTACCGGACCAGGCAGACACCGCCGGTGAGATTCATCTGTATCTGGCATGGGTGCTGGTAATTTTTTCCGGTCTCCATGCGTTGGCAGCATTGAAGCACCACTTTATCGATCGTGATGCGACCCTTACTCGAATGCTGGGTCGCAAAGCCTGAAGTTCAACCTCGACTCCAAAGGAATAGAAAGCATGTTGAAAAAGACCCTCGCCGCTCTGGCAATCGGTTCCGCTCTGCTGTCCGCCGGTAACGTAATGGCAGCTGATTATGTCGTCGACAAGGAAGGCCAGCACGCCTTCGTTGACTTCAAGATCAGCCACCTGGGCTACAGCTTCATCACCGGTACCTTCAAGGATATCGACGGCAAGTTCAGCTTCGACGCTGCCAAGCCTGAAGACGCCAAGATCGAGTTCAATGTGAACACCGCCAGCGTCTTCACCAACAACGCCGAACGTGACAAGCACATCGCCAGCGGTGATTTCCTGAACGCGAGCAAATTCGCTAAAGCCACCTTCGTTTCCACCAGCGTCAAATCCACCGGCAAAAACGCCGCTGGCAAAGACACTGCGGACGTGGCGGGTGATCTGACCATCGCTGGCGTGACCAAGCCAGTCGTGGTCAAGGCGACTTTCCTGGGTGAAGGCAAGGATCCATGGGGCGGCTACCGTGCCGGCTTCGAAGGCACCACCAACCTCAAGCGTTCCGATTTCGGCAAGCAGAAAGACCTGGGCCCAGCGTCCGACGCGGTTGAGTTGTACGTGACGTTTGAAGGTGTCAAAGCGAAGTAATTTTCGCGCCTGACACAAAAACGCCCCCGATCTCACGATTGGGGGCGTTTTTTATTGCCTGCCAAAATCTGCACGCTAACCACAAATCCCCTGTAGGAGCCGGCTTGCTGGCGATAGCGGAGTGTCAGTCAACGCGGATGTCGACTGACACGACGCCATCGCCGGCAAGCCGGCTCCTACAGGATTGGTGGCAACCGAGCGTTCCCGCTACACGCATGGACTTGTAGGAGCCGGCTTGCCGGCGATGGCGTCCGTGAAATCGCTATCGTCGGCAAGCCAGTCTCCTACAGGTTTGTGTTGATGCATAAAAAAAATGCCCCGGATCGCGAGATCAGGGGCATTTTTCATGGCTGGGTAAAACTCAGCGGTTGCGAGTCAGCAACGCTGGTTTTTCACCGCGCGGACGGCCTGGCAATTGATCAAGCTGTTCAGGTGTCGGGAAACGATCGGTTTTCGACTCCTTGTGAATGATCTTCGGAGCCGGGCCGCGCGGGTTTTGCACGGCTGGTTCCGAACGTGACTGATCGTCACGTGCCGGGCGACGGTTGCGGCCTTCTTCGCGACGGGCCTGACCGTCACGTGGTGCACCGTTGCGTGGACCGCTGCGCTTGGCTGGCGGCGTGCCAGTGGAGGCACCGTCGCTGCTGCGTGGACCGCTTTGGCGACCCTGAGGCTTGCCGCCGGTGCGTGGAGCACCTGCGCCAGCGGCCGTGCCTTGTGCCGGAGCACCCGGACGGCGGCCACGGCCCTGGGCCGGTTTGGCTTGAGGCACGTAGTCGACGCGGTTACCGAAGTTATCGATATCGTCGTCCAGGAACTCGTCCGGAGCGCGATCAGCGGCAGCGCGTGGCGCCGGGCGCTGTTGCTCGCGGGCAGGCGTGCCTTCGCGTGGTTTCTGCTCACGTGCCGGGCGCTCGCCACGGCCGCTGGCCGCCGGTTTTTCCTTGCCGCCCTTGTCCTTGCCCTTGTCTTTACGACCGCCGCCACCGCCGCTGCCGTTCGGGCCGTCGCCGCGCGGGCCACGTGGGTTGCGCGGGTTACGTACGTCCGGACGCTCGCGCACTTCCGGTTTTTCAGCTTCCACGGCGCTGGAATCGAAGCCCATCAGGTCGCCGTCGGCGATTTTCTGCTTGGTCATGCGTTCGATGCTTTTCAGCAGTTTTTCTTCGTCCGGAGCCACCAGCGAGATCGCCTCGCCCGAGCGACCGGCACGGCCAGTACGGCCGATACGGTGCACGTAATCTTCGTCAACGTTCGGCAGTTCGAAGTTGACCACGTGTGGCAACTGGTCGATGTCGAGGCCGCGCGCGGCGATGTCGGTAGCGACCAGGATGCGCACTTCGCCGGCCTTGAAGTCGGCCAGGGCTTTGGTGCGAGCGTTCTGGCTCTTGTTACCGTGGATGGCCACGGCGCTGAGGCCATGTTTATCCAGGTATTCGGCCAGGCGGTTGGCGCCGTGCTTGGTGCGGGTGAACACCAGCACCTGTTCCCAGGCGCCCGCGGTGATCAGGTGCGCCAGCAGCGAACGCTTGTGGTTGGCTGGCAGGCGGAAAACCCGTTGCTCGATACGCTCGACCGTGGTGTTCGGCGGCGTCACTTCGATGCGTTCCGGGTTGTGCAGCAGCTTGCCGGCGAGGTCGGTGATGTCCTTGGAGAACGTCGCCGAGAACAGCAGGTTCTGACGCTTGGCCGGGAGGCGGGCCAGGACCTTCTTCACGTCATGGACAAAGCCCATGTCGAGCATGCGGTCGGCTTCGTCGAGCACGAGGATTTCCACATGTGACAAATCGACGCTGCCTTGGCCGGCGAGGTCGAGCAGGCGGCCAGGGCAGGCCACCAGCACGTCAACGCCACGGGACATGGCCTGAACCTGTGGGTTCATGCCGACGCCGCCGAAGATGCAGGCGCTGACGAACTTCAGGTCACGGGCATAGACCTTGAAGCTCTCGTGTACTTGAGCCGCGAGTTCGCGGGTAGGGGTCAGGACCAGTACGCGCGGTTGGCGCGGGCCGTGACGCTGGGATTTGTCCGGGTGACCGTTAGGGAACAACCGCTCCAGGATCGGAAGGGCGAAGCCACCGGTTTTGCCAGTACCTGTCTGAGCCGCAACCATCAGGTCGCGACCTTGCAACACGGCGGGAATGGCCCGCTGTTGCACCGGAGTAGGCTCGGTATAGCCCGCTGCCTCGATGGCGCGGACTAAAGCCTCGGAGAGACCGAGGGAAGCAAAGGACATGAGTAATCCTGTTTTAGTTAGGGCTTGGCCCAATGGGAGTCTTGCCTGGCGCGAATGGCGTTTAAGAGGACGCAATCCCGTCCGGTCCTGCTGGGCCTCGAAGGCTCGTCTGGAGCGCTCGCGCGGGCTGAAAAGCTGCGCTGTAGCGGGGTCGAGATGCCTTGAACAAGTCCGAGCGTCCGGGCGTGAGCCTGGCGGGAAGGCCGGAGTATAACAGAGCAATCACTGCGCGCCGCTTTCCTGCTGCTCAACGGTTTTTTCGCGGGCAGCGGTGGCTCCGGCAGTTTTCGTGCTGGTAGCCGGATCGGCGCCATAACGGGCACTCAGTTCGGCGTACGCGGGTTCGCGCTTGAATCGTTTGAGCTCGGCGCCGAAGCGCTGCACCAGCAAATCCATGCCCGCGTTGCGGCGCACTGCCAGGAACTGGCTCTGCTGGCTGATGACGGTCGGGTTTTCGCTGATCTGGTCGCGGATATTCAATTCGTCGAGCAAATGCTGGCCCACCCGGCGGTCGGTGATCAGCAGGTCGATCCTGCCGCGCACCAGTTTGCCGAAGTTGGCTTCATGGGTGGGCGCCGGTTCGCGCGTGAACAGCGTCGATTCACGGAAGTCCGGGCTGTACAGATAGCCCGGCGAGGTGCCTATCGTCAGGCCTTTCAGATCGTCGAGGGTGCTAAACGGGTGCGGGCGTTCGTTGGCATAGAACAGCACGAACTGGACTTCCGAGAGCGGTTCGCTGGGGTAGAGCAGGGTCGCATCGCGCTCGTCACTGTGAAAAATGTCCAGCGCGCCATCGGCCTGGCCGGTTTCAAGCATCGACAGGCAGCGTTTCCACGGCAGGAACTGCCACTCGACTTCGATCCCCAGGCGCTTGAAGACGATGGCCGTGGTTTCGTAGTCCAGGCCCAGTGATTTGCCGTTTTCCTCGTAGACATAAGGTGCCCACGGTTCAGTGACAATGCGTAGCTTCTCGCCCCGAGCGGCAAAGCTCAGGCAAGTGAAAACCAGCACGGCAATTAACTGTGGGATCAAAGGCATGGGCTTGAGATTACGACGAGAAACGGGAAAGAGCCAGAAACCGACTGCAGATGCTCTATCTCCGTGTGTTGCATCACAATAAAAGTACGTAGAAAGCAAAAAATCGCAGCCTTCGACCGCTCCTACAGGGATTAAACATGCCCGAATGTAGGAGTGGCCGAAGGCTGCGATCTTTTGATCTTGCTTTAAACGTTTATCAGCGCGGCAACTTCAGGTTGTTCCACACCGCCAGGCTCGCTTCAGCCTGGTTCAGTGTGTAGAAGTGCAGCCCTGGCGCGCCACCTTGCAGCAGGCGTTCGCACATTTCGGTGATGACTTGTTCACCAAAGCCTTGAATGCTCTGGGTGTCGTCGCCGTAGGCTTCCAGTTGCTTGCGGATCCAGCGCGGGATTTCCGCACCGCAGGCATCGGAGAAGCGCGCCAGCTTGCTGTAGTTGGTGATCGGCATGATGCCCGGCACGATCGGGATGTTCACGCCCATCGCCCGTACACGCTCGACGAAGTAGAAATAGCTGTCGGCGTTGAAGAAGTACTGGGTGATCGCGCTGTCGGCGCCAGCGTTGGCTTTGCGCACGAAGTTGGTCAGATCGTCTTCGAAATTGCGCGCTTGCGGATGCATCTCCGGGTAGGCGGCGACTTCGATGTGGAAATGATCACCGGTCTCTTCACGAATGAATTCGACCAGGTCGTTGGCGTGGCGCATTTCGCCGCTGGCCATGCCCATGCCCGAAGGCAGGTCACCGCGCAGGGCAACGATGCGCTTGATGCCGGCGGCCTTGTATTGCGCCAGCAGGCCGCGCAAGTCGGCCTTGCTGTCGCCTACGCAGGACAGATGCGGTGCGGCAGGGACTTTGACTTCGCTTTCGAGCTGCAACACGGTGTTGAGGGTTCGATCACGGGTCGAGCCGCCAGCGCCATAGGTGCAGGAGAAGAAATCGGGGTTGTACGTGGCCAGCTGACGAGCAGTGGCGAGCAGCTTTTCATGCCCAGCGTCGGTCTTCGTAGGGAAGAACTCGAAGCTGTAGCGACGGTCTTGGGACATGGTCATATCCTTGGAAACGCGTAAGGCGAACGCTGACCCTTTGTAGGAGCGAGCCTGCTCGCGAAGAGCGTGAGAGCAATGCGTTTATCCAGCCAGTACGCATTATCGTTAACGTACATCGCGAGCAGGCTCGCTCCTACAGGGGAGCAGGCGACGCGGTGCATCAGAACACCGCGCAGCCGGCCAGCGAATCAGTAGCGGTAAGCGTGCGGCTTGAACGGACCTTCAACCGTCACGCCGATGTAGTCGGCCTGGGTCTTGGTCAGTTGAGTCACGACGCCGCCGAAACCGCGGACCATTTCCAGGGCCACTTCTTCGTCGAGTTTCTTCGGCAGTACTTCAACAGTCAGGCGCTCGGCTTTCTGGGCTGGCGACAGGTCGGCGTACTTCTGACCGAACAGGAAGATCTGCGCCAGAACCTGGTTGGCGAACGAACCGTCCATGATGCGGCTTGGGTGACCGGTGGCGTTACCCAGGTTAACCAGACGGCCTTCGGCCAGCAGGATCAGGTAGTCGTCGTTCTGGGCATCGAATGCGCCAGGACCGGTACGGTGGATTTTGTGAACCTGTGGCTTCACTTCTTCCCATGCCCAGTTCTTGCGCATGAAAGCGGTGTCGATTTCGTTGTCGAAGTGGCCGATGTTGCAGACAACAGCGCGCTTCTTCAGGGCTTTGAGCATGTTCGAGTCGCAAACATTGACGTTGCCGGTGGTGGTCACGATCAGGTCGATCTTGCCCAGCAGCGCTTTGTCGATGCTTGCTTCGGTACCGGTGTTGATACCGTCGATGAACGGCGAAACCAGTTCGAAACCGTCCATGCAGGCTTGCATGGCGCAGATCGGGTCGACTTCGGAGACTTTAACGATCATGCCTTCCTGACGCAGGGACTGAGCGGAGCCCTTGCCCACGTCGCCGTAACCGATGACCAGCGCTTGCTTGCCGGACAGCAGGTGGTCGGTGCCGCGCTTGATCGCGTCGTTCAGGCTGTGACGGCAGCCGTACTTGTTGTCGTTCTTGCTCTTGGTCACCGAGTCGTTGACGTTGATGGCCGGGATTTTCAGCTCGCCCTTGGCCAGCATGTCCAGCAGGCGGTGAACGCCGGTGGTGGTTTCTTCGGTCACGCCGTGAACGCGATCCAGAACCTGTGGGTACTTGTCGTGCAGCAGCTGGGTCAGGTCGCCGCCGTCGTCGAGGATCATGTTGGCATCCCATGGCGCGCCATCTTTCAGGATGGTTTGCTCCAGGCACCACTCGTACTCTTCTTCAGTCTCGCCTTTCCAGGCGAAAACCGGGATGCCAGCAGCGGCGATAGCAGCAGCGGCCTGATCCTGAGTCGAGAAAATGTTGCAGGACGACCAGCGAACTTCGGCACCCAGGGCAACCAGGGTTTCGATCAGCACGGCAGTCTGAATGGTCATGTGGATGCAGCCGAGGATCTTGGCGCCTTTGAGCGGCTGCTCACCGACGTACTTGCGGCGCAGGCCCATCAGGGCTGGCATTTCGGATTCAGCGATGATGGTTTCGCGACGACCCCAGGCAGCCAGGGACATGTCGGCGACTTTGTAATCGTTAAAATCTGCAGGCGTGATAACAGCGCTCATGAAGAGCCTCCATTCGTAATGTATGCGAATGGGCGCCGTTGTGCGTTTAGTGTCTGGCCGTGGCCAGTCAACGCCCCATCCGAGCCTGACAGGTTGAACCTGCTGCAGCGCCCCTCGGACAGGTGGCGGGAAAACGGTAGCAATGGAACGTTACCGTTTTGAAACGGGGGCGATTATAGCGGGCTATGCTGATCTTCCAAAGCGTTTCTGTCGGTCAATGTCCGAACGGTAATCGTGACCATAGACGATGCTTAATAGAGCTCTAGTCCGGGCTCTGCCATGATGGCACCCATCATTCGGCAAGACGCTCAGGAGTGAATATGAATTTCCACACCCGCAAATGGGTAAAACCCGAAGACCTCAACCCCAACGGCACGCTGTTCGGCGGCAGTCTGTTGCGCTGGATCGACGAAGAAGCGGCGATCTACGCCATCGTCCAGTTGGGCAATCAGCGCGTGGTGACCAAGTACATTTCCGAAATCAACTTCGTCAGCGCCTCGCGCCAGGGCGACATCATCGAACTGGGCATCACCGCCACCGAGTTCGGTCGCACCTCGATCACCCTGACCTGCGAAGTGCGCAACAAGATCACCCGCAAAAGCATCCTGACGGTGGAGAAGATGGTCTTCGTCAACCTCGGTGAAGACGGCCTGCCCGCCCCACACGGCCGAACCGAGATCAAGTACGTCAAAGACCAGTTCAAGGACGAGTAATGCGAGTACCGTAGGAGCCGGCTTGCCGGCGATGGCGCCTTAAGCATCACCGCAAAAACCGAGTCGCCCCCATCGCCAGCAAGCTGGCTCCTACAGAAACCAGCCAGTGCACTGAACAGCGCCGAACCCCGCGTGTCGTACCTACATGACACGCCACCGGTTCCGGAGCTCTATGGACGCGCAAAAAGACGGCAAGACCCCGAACCTCTCGGCTGAAGAACGGCACGACGTCGAAAAAAGCCAGCCGCCACGTGCGGCTGTATTGCACGAAATCATCCGCACTCAGGGCGATCAGGAGCTCGAACGCAGCGTCGCCGCGCTATGGTGGTCGGCGCTCGCCGCCGGTCTGACCATGGGCCTGTCGCTGATGGCCATGGGGTTGCTCAACTCGCGCCTTCCGGATGGCGAGCACTTCAAGGTGATTGCCAGTTTCGGTTACTGCGCCGGGTTCCTTGCGGTCATCCTCGCCCGCCAGCAATTGTTCACCGAGAACACCCTGACGGCGGTGCTGCCGGTCATGACCAAACCCACTCTGAACAATTTCGGCCGGTTGTTGCGGCTGTGGTCGGTGGTGCTGGTGGGCAACCTTTGCGGCACCTTGCTGGTCGCGTATGTGATGTTGCACCTGCCGATTTTCGACACCAAGACCGACCTGGCCTTCCTCGATATCGGGCGCAAAGTCATGGATAACGACGCGAGCAAGATGTTCGCCAAAGGCATTGTGTCGGGCTGGATGATCGCGACCATGGTCTGGATGATCCCGTCCATGGAGAGCGCCAAGATGTGGATCATCATCCTCATCACCTACCTCATGGCGCTGGGGGATTTCACCCACATCGTCGTCGGTTCGGCCGAGGTGTCGTATCTGGTGTTTGCCGGCGAGTTGCCGTGGAAGGATTTCTGGCTGGTGTTCGCAGGTCCCACGCTGGCGGGGAACATCATCGGTGGCAGCTTTATCTTTGCGCTGTTGAGCCATGCGCAGATTCGCAGCGAAAGCGGGCCGCCGAAGCAGTCTGCGGATCGGGGGGCCGACCCGCAGAAGGTCAAAAAGTAATCAGTGATGCCCGGCCTGTGCCGCTGGCGCAGGCTCATCCCGGGTCACGTGCTTGACCAGTTTGCCGATGCTCAAGCCCTGCAACAGGATCGACGACAACACCACGATGTAGGTGATGCTCAGCAGCAAATCACGCTCCGGGCCCAATGGCAGCGCCAGGGCGAGCGCTACCGAAACACCACCGCGCAAACCACCCCAGGTCAGAATCCGGATCGTTCCGCGCGGCACTGTGCGCCAGCGCCGCAGCAGGAGGATGGCCGGTGCCACGGTCAACAGGCGCGAGAGCAGAATGGCCAGGGCCAGCAAACTTGCCGCCAATACGTGCAGCCAGTTGAACGGCAGCAGCAACAGCTCCATGCCGATCAGGGCAAACAGCAGGGCGTTGAGCATGTCGTCGAGCAGCTCCCAGAAACCGTCCAGGTACTTTCGGGTCATGTCGTTCATCGCCAGATTGCGCCCCAGATTGCCGATGATCAGGCCGGCGACCACCATCGCAATCGGTGCGGAAACATGCAGCTCCGACGCCATGGCCGAGCCGCCGATCACCAGTGCCAGGGTCAACATGACTTCGATCTGATGCTGCTCGATGCTCTTGATCATCAGATACACCAGGTAGCCAATCAGCCCACCAAACAGCACGCCGCCAATCGCTTCGTGCGCGAACAACAGGGCCGTGGCGCCTACGGTTGGGGTTTCACCGAGTTGCGCGATACCCAACAGCACGGTGAACACCACTACCGCGGTGCCATCGTTGAACAGCGATTCGCCGACAATCGTGGTTTTCAGCGGTTTGGACGCGTTGGCGGTCCGCAGCACGCCGAGCACCGCGATGGGGTCGGTCGGGGAAATCAGCGCGCCGAACAGCAGGCAATACAGAAAGCTCACATGCCAGCCGAACAGGGCAAAGATGTAATACGCGAGGCTGCCGATCACGGCGGTGGCGATCAATACGCCAAATGTTGCGAGCAGGCCGATGGGCCAGCGATAGCTGCGCAGGTCATTGAGATTGACGTGCAGCGCACCGGCGAACAGCAGAAAGGACAGCATCCAGTTCATCAGCAGATCGCCGAAGTCGATCTGGCCGATCAACTGTTGCACGCGCTCTTCGAGGCCGGGGTAACCGAGGAAACTCAGGCCCTGCAACAGCAGGGAAAACATCAGTGCGGTGACCATGACGCCAATGGTCGGGGGCAGGCCGATGAAACGGAAATTCACGTAGGTGAGCAGGGAGGTGAGGCAGATAAACGCAGCGACAAGTTCAAGCATCCGGGGTCCTTGGATGAGGGGAGAGATTGGTTTTCAGGTAGGTGCACCGAGTCGGTTTCTTCGCGGGCAAGCCTCGCTCCTACAGGATCTGCGCGATCCTGTAGGGGCGAGGCTTGCCCGCGAAGGCAATTATTCAGGCGGACACATTGACCGCAGCCGCACCGCGACGTTGCAGGTAAATGAAGAAAAGCGCTGTCAGCACCGTCAAGCCACTGACCAGTGCGCCGGTCCACGGCAAGTCCGCCAGATTCGCGCCGCTGGCGACCACCAGCCCGCCAATCCACGCGCCGGCCGCATTACCGAGATTGAAAGCGCTCTGGTTCAACGTCGAGCCGAGGTTCGGTGCTTCGTGCGCCTGATCAATGATCAGCAGTTGCAGAATCGGGCACAGGGCGAAGGCAAAGATCCCCCACAGCACCAGCGTGATCGCCGCTGGAATCACCGAGTGACTGGTCTGCGTGAACGCAGCCAGCACGACCACCACCGCCAACGCCATGCCCACCAGTGAAGGCAGCAAGCGACTGTCGGCCAGGCGGCCGCCGAGCATGCTGCCCGCCGTCAAACCGACGCCGAACAACAGCAGCATAATGGTCACGCCGTGCGGGCTGACCCCGGTGATGTCCTGCAGGATCGGTGCGATGTAGGTGAACACGCTGAACAGGCTGGTCGACGCCAGCACGCTCATGCCCAAGGCCAGCAGCACATTGACCTTGCCCAGCACCTTGAACTCGCTGGCGAGGTTGGCCTTGTCCATGGCGATGTCCTTCGGCAGCCAGACCCACTGCGCAATCGAGGCGATCACACCGATCACCGACACTGCCCAGAACGTCGAACGCCAACCGGCGTATTGGCCGAGCGCGGTGCCCAATGGGACGCCGAGCACATTGGCCAAGGTCAGGCCGGTGAACATCATGGCAATCGCCTGCGCCCGTTTGTTCGGCGCGACCAGACCGGCCGCGACCACCGAACCAATGCCGAAGAACGCCCCGTGGCACAACGCGGTAACCACTCGCGCGGCCATCAGCGTGGCGTAGTTTGGCGCCAACGCGCACAGCACGTTGCCGAGGATGAACATCAGTGTCATGCCCAGCAGGGTGGCTTTGCGCGGCATATTGGCGGTGCCGACCGCGAGGATCGGCGCGCCGAACACCACACCCAGGGCGTAACCGGTGATCAACAGGCCGGCGTGGGGAATGCTGACGGCGAGGTCGCGAGCGACGTCGGGCAGCAAACCCATGATGACGAATTCAGTGGTGCCGATGCCGAACGCGGCAACAGCGAGGGCAAGCAAGGCGAGTGGCATGCGCAAGGTCTCTGTCGGTAGTCTTGACGCTGTGATCAGGCATACGCAGGCCGACGACCGTTCTCGAAGAGAACGGGCCATGGCAGAAATTATTGGAATTAGTCTGTGCGCAACTGAGTGCGGCGTGGTCGCTTGCAGTATAAACAGCTGCTGACATATGGCGAATCAATTATCCCCCCTTGTAGGAGCCGGCTTGCTGGCGATGCAGGCGCTGCGGTCCAACAGGCGGACCGCGTCATCGTTCATCGCCAGCAAGCCGGCTCCTACAAGGGCAAGGTGATCAATGAAAGGAGTGTGCCGTGCTTGCGACGGCGTTGGTGTTGGTGGCGGCGCTGTTGCACGCGGCGTGGAACACCCTGATTAAATTCAGTGCGGAACGGTTGTTGGTCGTGGCCTGCATGGACAGCGTGGCGATGCTTTTTGTCGCGCTGATGCTGCCGTTCGTGGCGCTGCCACCGATTGAAATCTGGCCATGGATTCTCGCATCGGCCGCATTCGAATTGCTCTATCGCTATCTGCTGATTCAGGCCTATCGAGTTGGTGATCTCGGTTTGGTGTACCCGCTGATGCGTGGCTTGTCGCCGTTAGTGGTGCTGGCCTTGACGCTGATCTTTGCCGGGGAGGTGCTGACGAATCAGCAGATCTTCGGAATTCTGCTCATCCCGTTGGGCATGCTGTGCCTGCTGTGGCAGGGCGGTGGCGGTACGCGTTTGCCGTGGTCGATGCTGCCGGTGGTGGCGCTGATTGGCCTGTGCATCGGCTGCTACACCTTTATCGATGGCCAGGCGTTGCGGCGCTGGTCGCATCCGCTGGATTACCTGGTCTGGGTGACGTTGCTCAGCGCCTGGCCGTTTCCGCTGCTGGCGTTGGTGCGCAAGCGGCCGGCGTTCATGCTGTTCTGGCGTGAACAATGGCGCTTGGGATTGGCGGTCGGGTTCTGCGTGTTGTTCAGCTACGCTCTGGTGCTGTGGGCGATGCAGCTGGGGTCGATTGCAGAGGCGGCGGCATTGCGCGAGATCAGCGTGATTCTGGTGGTGCTGTTTGGCATGCGCTATCTGAAAGAACCTTTCGGTCGGCCGCGGCTCCTGGCCTGTGGGCTGGTGCTGATCGGCATGTTGGTGATGAAGTTTTGACCGGAATCCGGATTTTATAACTCGAAGAAAAGGACTGCGATATGACGGTTGCTCTGTGGTGCATTTTGATTGCGATCTTCCTGCCCTATCTCTGCGTGGGTATTGCCAAGATCAGTGGCCGTTTTGGATTGAAAGACAATCATGATCCCCGGGATTTTCTCGAGTCACTGAATGGTTTGGGCCGGCGCGCCTACGCGGCGCAATTGAACAGTTTCGAAGTGACCCCGGCGTTCGCGGCGGCGGTGATCGTGGCCCACCTGGCCGGCAACGCCGAGCTGGTGACGATCAATGTGCTGTCGGTGTTGTTCATCACCAGCCGTCTGCTGTACATCATTTGCTACCTGGCAGACTGGGCGATTCTGCGGTCGCTGGTGTGGTTTGTGGGGATGGGGTTGATCGTGAGTTTCTTTGTGATTTCGGTCTGACATATCTGCGGTGTTTTTACTGACCCCTTCGCGGGCAAGCCTCGCTCCTACAGAGATCTGCGGCGAGCACACAATGTGTGATCGACAGCAATCCTTGTAGGAGCGAGGCTTGCCCGCGAAAGCTATCTATCTGCCGCCACAGTAATTAAGGGTTGGCTTTAACCGCATCAGCCACCTGAGGCACTTGCGGCAAGGCCGCGCCTTTGGGCCAAAGCATCCAGATCTGCCCCTGCTGCTTCATGTCGCCAGCCAGTTGCCCCGCCGCTTCGCCGGTACCCCAGAACAAATCCGCACGGACTTCGCCGGCAATCGCGCCGCCAGTGTCTTGAGCTGCCACCGGACGAACCAGTGCAGTGCCGTCCGGCCGCGTTGTGGATAACCATAACAGGCTGCCCAGCGGAATCACTTTGCGATCCACTGCCGCGCTGTAACCCGCCGTCAGCGGTACGTTCAGCGAGCCGCGAGGGCCTTCATTGCTGTCCGGGTTGCGGGTGAAGAACACATAGCTCGGGTTACTGCCGAGCAGTTCCGGAATGCGCGCCGGATTGGCCTTGGCCCAGTCGCTGATTGCGCCCATGGTCACGTCTTCTTTCTTCAGTTCGCCTTGCTCTACCAGCCAGCGGCCGATGGGGCGATACGGATGGCCGTTCTGGTCGGCATACGCAATGCGCAACTGGCGACCATCGTCGAGCTGAATGCGACCGGAACCCTGGATTTGCAGGAATTGCAGGTTCATCGGGTCGGTCAGCCACGCCACGACCGGCGCCTTGACCCCTTTGGTTTCGATGGTTGCTGCATCGTCGTAAGGCTTGAGCACGCGACCTTCGAGCCGTCCGCGCAGGCGTTTGCCTTTGAGCTCCGGGTAGATGCTGTCCAGAGAGACGATGATCATGTCCTCTGGAACCCCATACACCGGGATGTTCGCCACGGCAGTTTGGGTCAGGCTGCCGGGGTAGACCGGCTCGTAGTAACCGGTGATCAAGCCGTTGGGATTGTCGTTGGCGGCGCGCAGGCCGTAGACGTCGAGGTTCTGTTTGAGGAAGCCGCGAATGTCACTGGCGGTTTGCGGCACGGTGCTGGCAGCGGCACAGGTCGAGCCCCAGATCGGGTCGGCCTTGAGTCGGGTGCAGGCGCTGCGCCATGAACCGAAACCGGCGACCAGGTCGTTATCGGACACCGTCGGCAAGGCTTCCCAGGTGGCGCTGGAATAAGTCGCCAGCGCGTGGGTCTTGGGTTTGTTGTTGTCACCGCCGGTGCAGCCTGCGAGCACGGCCACCATCGGGAGGGTCCAGGCGAGGCGGTGACGCCATGCCTTGAAACGGCTGTTCATGGAGTAATTCCTTTGTCGGTTGCCTGAGTGCTCCATGCGCTCAAACAACCCGTATTGATAATAGGGCTATTGGTCTTTGCCGATGACGCGAGGATACTGGCCGCCGTTTCCCGTGACCTGAAGCCACCATGACTCTTAAAAGACTTTCCGTTGTATTGCTGGCCTGCCTGACCTTGTCCGCGTGCGGCGGTGTCGATCCGAATTCTCCATTGGGCCAGCGCAAGGCAATCTTCAAACAAATGCTCAAGACCGGCGAAGATCTGGGTGGCATGTTGCGCGGCCGCATTCCATTCGACGGCCCGAAATTCGCTGACGGCGCGGTGAAACTCGATGCGTTGTCCCAGGAACCGTGGAAGCATTTTCCGCAGGTGCGCGAGGAAGATCACACCAGCGCCAAGGGCGACGTTTGGCAGAAACAGGCACGCTTTCAGGAAATGGCCCGCACCCTTGAAGCCGCCACCGGTGAATTGGTGATTGCCAGCAAGGTTCAGCCATACAAGGCCAGCAACCTGGGGCCGGCGGTGCAGAAGGTCGAAGATGCCTGCAGTGCGTGCCATAAAGAGTTTCGGGATCATTGATTTGCAGCGCTCTTGCTGACGCTTTCGCGAGCAGGCTCGCTCCCACATTGGAATGCATTCACCTGTGGGAGCGAGCCTGCTCGCGAAGCTCCCTGAAGAACGCTACAAATTCCTGACTTTACCTTTTCTTATTTATCCAGCTCGTCGAGCGCGTCTTGTAGCTCTTTGCGCGACTCGGCCAGTTTGTCTTTGCGCTTGTTGATCTTCTCCGGGTCGCCTTTCTTCATGGCTTTGTCGAGGTCGGCCTGGCGCTGGCTGACTTCATGCTTGGCGTCGAGGACCTTGTTTTCCCGCTCCTTCTTCAGCGAAGCGTCGGTGCAATGCGCAGTGACTTCGCTCAGTGCCGTTTCCAGGCCTGCCTGCTGTTCGGCGTTGCCATGAGATTTGGCCAGTTCGATCTGGTTGATGATGCCCTGTTTCTTGGCGGCACAACCGGTCAGCCCCGGGGCCTCTTCGACGGCCATCAGTGGCGCGGCCATCACGCTGCAAAGGGTCAGCAGGGCGAGCGGTGAAAGAAATTTCATAAAAGCTCCATGTGCAGGTGCAATCGGGTCGATAGGGCGATGGGCGTTTGAGCTCGTCGGCCTCTTTGGGTTCCCGGGCGGGCGAGCATCTGCGGTTGCTAAAAACCGTCGATCCCCGCCGCACGTAATGTGTCGCTCAAGGCCAGGACCTGCGGGTCGCGGAAAAATGCGCTCAATTGCGCCGCGCGTCCCGGGCCGATGCCGGCTTCGGCCTGCCATTGTTCGGTGTTTCGTTGTGCCAGTTCCTGCCAGGAGTCGGCGAGGTTTGCCTGGCCGGTCGGTGGTAAACCCAGGGCTTTGAGCCAACGAGCAAAAGGGCGTTGGCGGGCACTGTTGAAACTGTTTAGAAGACGAGTACTGCTGCGCTCGCCGAAGCCGTTAATGTTAGCAAGCTCTTGAGCATCGAGGGTCAACCAATCCAGCAGGCCGTTCAGGTGGCCTGTTTCGAAAAGTTTCTCCCACGTTCCCGGGCCGACATGAGGCATGGCCAACCCTTGCTTGCCACTGAGCCAGGTCAGTCGCGCGAGAAACTGGCTTTCACAGCCTGGCGTCGGTTGCCAACAACTCAAATGATGAAAGTCGGTTGCCAGCGGCGCGTTCAAGGCTGGGCGTTCGGCGGCGCGTAATACGACGCCGTCGAGCCGGGGAATGGTCAGCCCCGCGAGGCTGATTGACACCTGATCACCGGGGCGGATGTCCAGCTCCTCCCAGCGCCGCAGTGAGCTGACGCTGACACGCTTGATCTGCCGGTCATCGAGCGTCACCGGTTTCAAGTCCAGCACGGGTGTGATCCGTCCGGTGCGACCGACCTTGAAGTCGACTTTGCGTACTTCGGCCAACGCCTGGACAAAGGGGTATTTCCAGGCGACGGCCCAGTACGGTGTTTTTGCCTGCCAACGCTCGGCCGAAGGCCGTTGGCTCTGGCGCAGGACCACACCGTCACTGGCAAAGGGCAGGGGCGAGCGGTACCAGTGATCGCGCCAGCGTTCGGCATCGGCAAACGTCTGTACCGGCTGACTGTAAGGCGCGATGCTCGGCAAACCCAGCTCATCCAGAGCGGCGATGCGAGCAGGCAAACCGGCCGGGCCTTGTGGCCAGTCCCAGATAAACAGGCCAATGCCGGTGGCCTGCTCAGGGTTGAGTTCCTTGCGCGCCATCAAGCCGGCCACGGTGGCGCGGGCATTGAGGCTTCCGGCCTTGACTTGCACATGGTCGGCCAGTCGCCAATAGAGTTCGCCTTGCACCAGCAGGTCCAGCGGTTGCGACAGTTGCCGGGGGATGGCGGGGATCAGTCGCGCCGAGGCCGTCCAGTCTTGCCCGTTTATTCCGTCGCCGCGACTGATTGCCTGGTGCAGTGCGCCCTTGCGGTAAATCAGCGTCACCGCCACACCATCGACTTTGGGTTGTACCCAGAGGTCCTTGCGATCGCGTATCCAGGTTTCGGCTGCACGACCATCTCGCACTTTTTCCAGGCCTGTGTGGGCAATGGGGTGGGCAATTTTGCCGCCAGCCGTGCGTAATGGTTCGGGCGTCAGGCCCAAGTCAAAGCAACTGCGCCATTCGGTGAGGCGAGCGAGGGCTTGATCGTAAAGTTCGTCGGCAACCAGCGAGCGGCCATGGCGGTGATAACTGTCATCCCAGGTGTCGATTTGTTTTTGCAGGGTGGTGATTTCTTCCAGAGCCCTGTCGGGTGGCCAGTCGGGGCAGTCGGCTGCGGTTGTAGTGAGGCAAAAAAAGCTCAGAAAAAAAACAGAAAACAGGCGCAGAAGCATCGTGAGCGTCCTTGCTCAAGGGGAGTGCTTGAAGGCTAGTCAGTATTTGCTGGCAGGGGCGGTGGGTGTTTTGCCTGGTGTTTCCGGGGGACTGGGCTGGCCTCTTCGCGAGCAGGCTCGCTCCTACAGGGAAATGCATTCCAATGTAGGAGCGAGCCTGCTCGCGATGGGGGCGACTCGGTCTCAAAGGCAAGACAATAAAAAGCCCCGCACGGCGAACCGTGCAGGGCTTTTGGTACCGCCGGGGAGGTCTTACAGGCCGGCAGCCGAACGCAGGTCGTCGGCGCGGTCGGTTTTTTCCCAGGTGAACGTGGTGAAGGTGTCTTCGCCCACGGTCTTGGTCGCCGGGGTGCGACCGAAGTGGCCGTACGCTGCGGTTTCCTGGTACATCGGGTGCAGCAGGTCAAGCATGGTGGTGATTGCGTATGGACGCAGGTCGAACACTTCGCGAACCAGTTTGACGATTTTGTCGTCGCTGATTTTGCCGGTGCCGAAGGTGTTCAACGAGATCGAAGTCGGCTGGGCAACACCGATCGCGTAGGAAACCTGAATCTCGCAACGCTCGGCCAGGCCGGCAGCGACGATGTTCTTCGCCACGTAACGACCGGCGTAGGCCGCGGAACGGTCAACCTTCGATGGATCTTTACCGGAGAACGCGCCGCCGCCGTGACGGGCCATGCCGCCGTAGCTGTCGACGATGATCTTGCGACCGGTCAGACCGCAGTCACCCACTGGGCCGCCAATGATGAACTGGCCAGTCGGGTTGATGTGGAACTGGGTGTCTTTGGTCAGCAGTTCGGCAGGCAGCACGTGCTTGACGATCAGCTCCATCACGCCTTCGCGCAGGTCTTTGTACGACACTTCGGGGTTGTGCTGGGTCGACAGTACAACAGCGTCGATACCGACAACCTTGCCGCCTTCGTAACGGCAAGTCACTTGCGACTTGGCGTCCGGGCGCAGCCAAGGCAGCAGGCCGGATTTACGGGCTTCGGCCTGGCGTTGAACCAGCTGATGCGAGAAGGTGATCGGTGCTGGCATCAGCACGTCGGTTTCGTTGCTGGCGTAGCCGAACATCAGGCCCTGGTCGCCGGCGCCCTGATCTTCAGGCTTGGCACGGTCAACGCCCTGGTTGATGTCAGGGGACTGCTTGCCGATGATGTTCATCACACCGCAAGTGGCGCCGTCGAAGCCGACATCGGAGCTGTTGTAGCCGATGTCCAGAATGACGTTACGCACGATTTCTTCCAGGTCGACCCAGGCCGACGTGGTGACTTCACCTGCGATGATTGCCACGCCGGTTTTTACCAGCGTTTCGCACGCCACACGGGCGAACTTGTCTTCAGCAATGATGGCGTCCAGCACCGCATCGGAAATCTGGTCGGCGATTTTGTCCGGATGCCCTTCAGACACGGACTCGGAGGTGAAGAGGGAGTATTCGCTCATCTCGATTTTTTCCTGAATTTACCGATGGTGAGTGTCGCCAGTTGGCCGCTGAAAGTGGCGGACCTGAATCTGGAAACCATTACGTAAGCCTACATAGAGGCTTTCCCCGGGAACGAGTCCCGCAGCGGTGGCCCAACGGGCCAGATCGTCCTGTTCAAACCCCAACCAGAGATCACCGCAGGCCTCCCTGGCCCAACTCTGGTTGTGGCTACATAACTCTGTCACAAGCAGGCTACCGCCCGGTTGCAGCAATTTGGCCATGTGCTTGAGCGCATCGGCCGGCGCGGCAAAGTGGTGCAGCACCATGTTCAGTACAACGCAATCGGCCTTGAGGCTTACGCCATTCAATGCATCGGCCAGTTGCAGGCTGACGTTAGCCAGCGTTTCACGTTCGCAGACCTGTCGCGCCAGTTCGAGCATCGCCTGGCTGTTGTCCAGCGCGGTGACGTGAGTGAAACGGCGCGCCAGTTCCGGCAGAAAAGCACCGTCGCCAGGGCCGACTTCTATGGCCGTGGCGCCTTCACTGAAGCTCAGTTTGTCGAGCAAGGCCACCACGCTTTCGCGGTACTGCGGCAGGCCGGCAATCAGGTCTTGCTGGGCGCGAAACTTCTCCGCGACCCGTGAGAAAAAGTCTTGGCTGGCCGCTGCGCGTTGCCCGTGGACCTGACCGATCCGCGACTGCACATCGGCAGGCAGGGTCAGGTTGTCCACTTCTTCGAGCAGCGCGGCGTGCAACTTGCCGCCAAGCAGGTCGGTGTGGGGCAGGGCGCGACGGTAGAAAATCGCGTTGCCTTCACGGCGTGTCGCCACCAGGTCGGCCTGGGCCAGTACCTTGAGGTGATGACTCATGCCCGACTGGCCGATACCGAAGATCTGCGCCAGTTCCAGCACGCCAAACGAATCGTTGGCCAGCGCGCGCAATACATTCAGCCGCAGAGGATCGCCACCGGCCTTGCACAGGGCCGCCAGCTCATCGCACTCGTCATGTTGAATGGAAGGCACGCGTAAATTCATAGGGCCAGCAGTCTAGTGACGGTCAGAAAGTACCGCAAGAGCAATATCAAAAAGTTTTGATATTGCTCGATGGGTGGCACTTCTGATGACTTGTTCCGCTCTACAAACGAATAGCAGAAAGGTTTCACCAGCCGAAACCGTCTTTATCCATTGGAAAAACGCCTTCAGATGACTATCTGTCATTGCCGCGAGGCATGCCTGTGAGGGAAAATGCTCGCCTTTTTTCCGTTTCGTTTTATTCAAACCCTAGGAGATCAGCGATGCCCAGCCGTCGTGAGCGTGCCAACGCCATTCGTGCCCTCAGCATGGATGCCGTGCAAAAAGCCAACAGCGGCCATCCCGGTGCCCCGATGGGTATGGCGGATATCGCCGAAGTACTTTGGCGTGACTACCTGAAGCACAACCCGAGCAATCCATCGTTCGCCGACCGTGACCGCTTCGTGCTGTCCAACGGCCACGGCTCGATGCTGATCTACTCGCTGCTGCACCTGACCGGCTACGACCTGTCGATCGATGACCTGAAGCAATTCCGTCAACTGCACAGCCGCACCCCGGGTCACCCGGAGCTCGGCTACACCCCGGGCGTTGAAACCACCACCGGTCCACTGGGCCAGGGTCTGGCCAACGCCGTGGGTTTTGCCCTGGCTGAAAAAGTCCTGGCGGCGCAGTTCAACCGTCCGGGCCACAACATCGTTGACCACCACACCTACGTGTTCCTGGGTGATGGCTGCATGATGGAAGGCATTTCCCACGAAGTCGGCTCGCTCGCCGGTACTTTGGGCCTGGGCAAGCTGATCGCCTTCTACGATGACAACGGCATCTCCATCGACGGCGAAGTCGAAGGCTGGTTCACCGATGACACGCCGAAGCGTTTCGAAGCCTACAACTGGCAGGTGATCCGCAACGTCGACGGTCATGATCCTGAAGAGATCAAGATCGCCATCGAGACCGCTCGCAAAAGCGCGCAGCCAACCCTGATCTGCTGCAAGACCACCATCGGTTTCGGTTCGCCGAACAAGCAAGGTAAAGAAGACTGCCACGGCGCCCCATTGGGTGACGCGGAAATCGCACTGACCCGTACTGCGTTGAAGTGGAACCACGGTCCGTTCGAAATCCCGGCCGACATCTACGCCGAGTGGGACGCCAAGGAAGCCGGCCGCGCTGCCGAAGCCGAGTGGGACCAGCGTTTCGCTGCCTACTCCGCCGCTTTCCCGACCGAAGCGAACGAACTGATTCGTCGTCTGAGCGGTGATCTGCCGGCCGACTTCACCGAAAAAGCCGATGCTTATATCGCTGAAGTCGCTGCCAAAGGCGAAACCATCGCCAGCCGTAAAGCCAGCCAGAACGCTCTCAACGCGTTCGGCCCGCTGCTGCCTGAGTTCCTCGGCGGCTCCGCTGACCTGGCCGGTTCCAACCTGACCCTGTGGAAAGGCTGCAAAGGCGTCACGGCTGAAGACGCCAGCGGCAACTACATGTACTACGGCGTACGCGAGTTCGGCATGACCGCCATCATGAACGGCGTTGCCTTGCACGGCGGCCTGGTGCCTTACGGCGCGACCTTCCTGATGTTCATGGAATACGCCCGCAACGCTGTGCGCATGTCGGCCTTGATGAAGCAGCGCGTGATCCACGTCTACACCCACGACTCCATCGGTCTGGGCGAAGACGGCCCGACTCACCAGCCTATCGAGCAACTGGCCAGCCTGCGCTGCACGCCAAACCTCGACACCTGGCGTCCTGCCGACGCCGTGGAATCGGCGGTGAGCTGGAAGTGCGCGCTGGAGCGCAAGGACGGTCCTTCGGCCTTGATCTTCTCGCGTCAGAACCTGCAGCACCAAACCCGCAACGCGATTCAGATCGAAGAGATCTCCCGTGGCGGTTACGTGTTGAAGGACTGTGCAGGCGAGCCTGAGCTGATCCTGATCGCCACCGGTTCCGAAGTCGGCCTGGCGGTTCAGGCTTATGACAAGCTGACCGAGCAGGGTCGCAAAGTGCGCGTCGTTTCGATGCCGTGCACCAGCGTGTTCGATGCCCAGGACGCCGGCTACAAGCAAGCGGTCCTGCCGTTGCAGGTCAGCGCCCGTATCGCCATCGAAGCCTCTCACGCGGACTACTGGTACAAGTACGTGGGCCTGGAAGGTCGCGTCATCGGCATGACCACCTACGGCGAGTCGGCGCCTGCGCCAGCCTTGTTCGAAGAGTTCGGCTTCACCCTGGAAAACATCCTGGGTCAGGCTGAAGAGCTGCTGGAAGACTAAGCACGACGCGGTGGTCTCATGACCACCGCAATCCCCTGTAGGAGCTGGCTTGCCAGCGATGGCGCCCGGTCAGGCAACATTTATGTTGAAGCTGATGACGTCATCGCTGGCAAGCCAGCTCCTACAAGGGTTGTGTTGAATATAAGAATGACGTCTGGCTGCGAATTATCGAGAACCCCATGCCTCAACCGCGTCCCTACAAAGTTGCACTCAACGGCTACGGCCGGATTGGTCGTTGCGTCTTGCGTGCGTTGTTTGAGCGAGGCTCGGCGGCCGGGTTTGAAATTGTCGCGATCAACGATCTGGCCGACATGGCCAGCATCGAATACCTGACACGCTTCGACTCCACGCACGGGCGTTTTCCCGGCGAGGTGAAGGTCGACGGCGATTGTCTGCATATTAATGGCGACTGCGTGAAGGTCCTGCGCAGTGCCACCCCCGAAGGCATCGATTGGGCGTCCCTGGGCGTCGATCTGGTGCTGGAGTGCTCCGGCGCTTACCACACCCGTGAAGACGGTCAGCGTTTCCTCGACGCCGGCGCGCCACGCGTGCTGTTTTCCCAGCCGATGGCCAGCGAGGCGGATGTCGACGCCACCATTGTCTACGGCGTGAACCAGGATTGCCTGACCGGCGACGAGCTGCTGGTGTCCAACGCATCCTGCACCACCAACTGCGGCGTGCCGCTGTTGCGCCTGCTGGATCAGGCCATCGGCCTGGAATACGTGTCGATCACCACCATCCACTCGGCGATGAACGATCAGCCGGTGATCGATGCCTATCACCACGAAGACCTGCGCCGCACGCGTTCGGCGTTTCAGTCGGTGATTCCGGTGTCCACTGGTCTGGCGCGTGGCATCGAGCGCCTGTTGCCGGAACTTGCCGGGCGAATTCAGGCCAAAGCCGTGCGGGTGCCGACAGTGAACGTGTCTTGCCTCGATATTACGATGCAGACCGTGAGCGATACCGACGCCACCGAGGTCAACCGGATTCTGCGCGAGGCTGCCACCAGCGGCCCGCTCAAAGGCCTGCTGGCCTACACCGAGCTGCCCCACGCAAGCTGTGATTTCAACCATGACCCACATTCGGCGATCGTTGATGCCAGTCAGACCCGAGTTTCCGGCCCACGGCTGGTGAACATCCTGGCCTGGTTCGACAACGAATGGGGTTTTGCCAACCGAATGCTGGACGTTGCAGAACACTATCTGCAAACAGCAACTTCAAAAAAACCGTAGGAAGTGCGACCCATGACCGTGTTGAAGATGTCCGACCTCGATCTGCAAGGTAAGCGCGTATTGATCCGCGAAGACCTCAACGTCCCAGTCAAGGACGGTGTTGTCACCAGCGATGCGCGAATCCTGGCCTCGCTGCCGACCATCAAGCTGGCCCTGGAAAAAGGCGCGGCCGTGATGGTCTGCTCGCACCTTGGCCGTCCGACTGAAGGCGAGTTTTCGGCCGAGAACAGCCTCAAGCCTGTCGCTGACTACCTGAGCAAGGCCCTGGGCCGCGAAGTGCCGCTGGTTGCCGATTACCTGGGCGGCGTTGACGTCAAGGCCGGCGACATCGTGCTGTTCGAAAACGTGCGCTTCAACAAGGGCGAGAAAAAGAACGCTGACGAACTGGCCCAGCAATACGCCGCCCTGTGCGACGTGTTCGTGATGGACGCCTTCGGCACCGCTCACCGCGCCGAGGGTTCGACCCACGGCGTGGCCAAGTTCGCCAAAGTCGCGGCCGCGGGCCCGTTGCTGGCCGCTGAACTGGACGCACTGGGCAAAGCCCTGGGCGCTCCAGCTCAACCAATGGCTGCCATCGTTGCCGGTTCCAAGGTGTCGACCAAGCTCGACGTACTGAACAGCCTGAGCCAGATCTGCAACCAACTGATCGTTGGCGGCGGCATTGCCAACACCTTCCTGGCCGCAGCCGGTCACCCGGTCGGCAAGTCCCTGTACGAACCAGACCTGCTGGACACCGCTCGCGCCATCGCCGCCAAAGTCAGCGTGCCGCTGCCGGTCGACGTGGTGGTCGCCAAGGAATTCGCTGAAAGCGCCGCTGCGACCGTCAAGCTGATCGCCGACGTTGCGGCAGACGACATGATCCTGGACATCGGCCCACAGACCGCGGCGAATTTCGCCGAGTTGCTGAAGTCGTCCAAGACCATCCTGTGGAACGGCCCGGTCGGCGTGTTCGAATTCGACCAGTTCGGTAACGGCACCAAAGTCTTGGCCCAGGCCATCGCCGAAAGCTCGGCATTCTCCATCGCGGGCGGCGGTGACACCCTGGCGGCCATTGATAAATATGGCGTTGCGGATCAGATCTCCTACATTTCTACCGGCGGCGGCGCATTCCTCGAATTCGTCGAAGGCAAAGTGTTGCCGGCCGTAGAAGTCCTGGAAAGTCGGGCCAAGGCCTGAGGTCGCTGATTTGACCAGGCAAAGGAGTGTTCAGATGGTCAAGACGCTAGCGTTGTTGATCGTCGCCGGTTCACTGGCGGCTTGCGGGAGTAACCCGAAGGCCGCACCGGAACCTGCGCCGCAATCGGTGCAAAAAAGCTGCTACCAGGCTGACTGGCAAGCGGAAACCAACCCGGTGCTCAACAAGCGTTCCGGGCCTGATGGCCTGGACAAATACGAAACACAGACCCCCGCCAAGGAACATGGTTGTCCTTGACGGGTCTGACTCCTTACTCAGGGCTGGCAGCGTGCGCCGTCAGTCGAGGAACACGGATGAAAGGTTTTATCGCCATTACGGCGCTGGTGCTGCTGGCAGGTTGCTCGAATTTTGACCTGTTCAAGCCGGCCCAATCGACGGACAGCTGGGCCACCTGGACCTGCGACAGCCAGGCCAAAGTGGTCTGGCGCTACACTGACGACAGCCACAAGGCCGTCGACGTGCGCCTCGGCGGGGCCGATCAGGTCTATCGCCTGAAGCTTGAGCCGGGCGCCGAAGGTTCGCTGTACAGCAACGACATGCTGGCGTTTCACATAAAAGGTGAGGAAGGCCTGGTTTACTGGGTCGCCACCAACGATTTGATCGGCCGCGGTTGTAAAGCCGAATAACAACGGCCGACGCAACTTCTGTAGGAGCTGGCTTGCCAGCGATGAGGCCCTTGAGGCGTGTGGTGTCTTCGCGGACGCCATCGCCGGCAAGCCGGCTCCTACAGGGGGATGTGCAGGTCAGTAGCGTAATACCGAATTCGCAGGCCGGGCTGACCCCCGATCTGCAATAACTTGAATAGCCGCCGCCGCTCCGGCAGGCTGGCACGATTAACGACCCAAACCGGGAGAGACACACACAATGGCACTTATCAGCATGCGCCAGATGCTGGACCACGCAGCCGAGTTCGGCTACGGCGTTCCAGCCTTCAACGTCAACAACCTTGAGCAGATGCGCGCCATCATGGAAGCCGCTGACAAGACTGACTCCCCGGTGATCGTCCAGGCGTCGGCCGGTGCTCGCAAATACGCCGGCGCACCGTTCCTGCGTCACCTGATCCTGGCCGCCATCGAAGAATTCCCGCACATCCCGGTGTGCATGCACCAGGACCACGGCACCAGCCCTGACGTCTGCCAGCGCTCCATCCAGCTGGGCTTCAGCTCGGTCATGATGGACGGCTCCCTGGGCGAAGACGGCAAGACGCCGACCGACTACGACTACAACGTCCGTGTTACCCAACAAACCGTTGCCATGGCTCACGCCTGCGGCGTTTCGGTAGAAGGCGAGCTGGGCTGCCTGGGTTCGCTGGAAACCGGCATGGCCGGTGAAGAAGATGGCATCGGCGCTGAAGGCGTTCTGGATCACAGCCAGATGCTGACCGACCCGGAAGAAGCTGCCGACTTCGTCAAACGCACTCAAGTCGACGCCCTGGCCATCGCCATCGGCACCAGCCACGGCGCGTACAAGTTCACCAAGCCGCCTACCGGCGACGTGCTGGCCATCGACCGCATCAAAGAAATCCACAAACGCATCCCGAACACCCACCTGGTAATGCACGGTTCGTCTTCGGTTCCGCAAGAGTGGCTGGCGATCATCAACCAGTACGGCGGCGACATCAAAGAAACCTACGGCGTACCGGTTGAAGAAATCGTCGAAGGCATCAAGCACGGCGTGCGCAAGGTCAACATCGACACTGACCTGCGTCTGGCATCCACCGGTGCGATGCGTCGCCTGATGGCCACCAACCCGAGTGAATTCGACCCGCGTAAGTTCTTCGGCGCGACCGTCACTGCGATGCGTGACGTGTGTATCGCTCGCTACGAAGCTTTCGGTACTGCCGGCAACGCTTCGAAAATCAAAGCGATTTCGCTGGAAGGGATGTATCAGCGTTATCTGAAAGGTGAGTTGAACGCCAAGGTTAACTAAGCCTTCAGCGTTTGAATTGCACAAAAAACCCGCCGAGAGGCGGGTTTTTTTATGGGCGATGACTCTTGGTTGAATGCGGTCATTGTAGGAGTGAGCCTGCTCGCGATGGCGGGGTGCCAGGCGACTTCAACGTTGAATGACACTCCGCCATCGCGAGCAGGCTCGCTCCCACAGGTTCAGCCGTGATTCACATCACTTATCGTGATCAATATCCAGTTTGCTAAATGTCACTTTACCGCCTTCACTGGTGTACCCGGTGTTGTCCTGCACATACACCCCGGCCTTGAAGTACAGCGGTTTGACCCGCCACGTGGCGCTGATGTTGGTGTCCCACTGATAACCCGCGGCACTGATGCCCAGCGCACCGCCAGGGCTGAGGTGGATGAGGTAGGAGAACTCCTGATCCAGTTTCACGCCGGTGGCGATGGTGATTACCCGGCCTTCGTCGTCATCGGGGTGCATGCGCACTTTGGCGACGATGTTGCCGGTCTTGGTGGTGGTCTTGTACTGATACTCGACCTTCACCATGGGTTTCTGGCTTTTGTAGGCGTGGATCTGGCCGATGACGATTTTGCCGGAACTCGGCACCTGGTTCACCGCCAGGGTGGCGCGCAGGGAATTGTCGGCGTCCGGGTAGTACCAGTTTTTCAGGGTGCCGTTGCTGTAGGTTTCCCGTAGTTCGGTGCGCGGATATTTCGCGTTTTCGGTTTTTGTGCCGGTTACCGGGGCCCAGAAAAACAGGGTGCCGGTGTCGGAGTGGAAGTATTGATCCTTGAACCCATTCACCAGTTTGGCCGTTTCAACGGTGTACGGCGGGTTACCGACGGGAACGCTGAGGTTCCAGGATGCGAGATCGATCATAGGCAAAGCTTCCACGAATTTTTGCGGCACGGACGTACCAGAAGCTCTAGCACGCGCCTTTGAGGGCGGTCTTTATAAGCGTAGAAGGCTATTTTGTTAACGTCTGTCTGACAAATGGATGACGTCAAAATCCTGTTAAAAGGCCATCTTTCCCGGTTTTAGCGGGCTGTAGAGGCGACCGTTAGTCGGGCAATGAACCCTTTAGTTAAATGATGGCGTACTGATATCTTCTGCTTTCGCGAATCCCGGTCTAGAGTGAAGACGTAACATTTGTCCGGTTTTCACGAGAAACCGGCCTGACGCCCCGACATAGAGAAGCAGCATGGAATGCGCGCAACCCACGCCAGCCGAAGGCAGCTCAACCCTTTTAATCGTCGATGATTACCCTGAAAACCTGATCAGCATGCGCGCGTTGCTGCAGCGCCAGGACTGGCAGGTGATCACTGCTGCGTCCGGTTTCGAAGCTCTCGGCCTTCTGCTCGAACACGATATCGATCTGGTGCTGCTGGATGTGCAGATGCCGGGCATGGATGGCTTTGAAGTGGCGCGCCTGATGCGCGGCAGTCAGCGCACCCGTCTCACGCCGATCATTTTCCTCACCGCCAACGAACAGTCCCAGGATGCCGTGATCAAGGGCTATGCCAGTGGAGCGGTGGATTACCTGTTCAAACCGTTCGACCCGCAGATTCTCAAGCCCAAAGTCCAGGCGCTGCTGGAGCATCAGCGCAATCGTCGGGCGTTGCAGCGCCTGAGCCACGATCTGGAGGTCGCACGCGCCTTCAACGCCTCGGTGCTGGACAACGCCGCCGAAGGCATCCTGGTGGTCGGCGAGGACGGTCTGATTCGCTTTGCCAACCCGGCGATGTCGCGACTGCTCAACGCCACGGTGCAAGACCTGCAAGGCAAAGAGTTTCTGGATTACCTGCAAAAGCCGCATATTGCGGTCTGGGCCGATTCCGAACTGCTGGCCGGTTACAAGCGCGGCGAAACCCTGCGCCTGCACGATGCGCTATTGCGTACGGCGCCGGGCCAGCAGGTGCCTGTCGCACTTTCATGCGCGCCATTGCCAACCGAGCAACACGCGATGGTGGTGACGGTGCTCGACATGTCGGTGGTGCGTCATCTGCATCAGCAGCTGGAATTTCAGGCGGTGACCGACCCGTTGACCGGCCTGCTCAATCGCCGTGGTTTCTATCAGACCGTGGAAAACCTGCTGCTGCGCGGTGAGCGTAACGACAGCGCCTGGGTGTTGCTGTACCTCGACCTCGACGGTTTTAAACGGGTCAACGATTCCCTTGGTCACGATGCCGGCGATCGCGTGTTGCGCTGGGTGTCCGAACAATTGAAGGCTTGCTTGCGACCCTTCGACATTCTGGCGCGCATGGGCGGCGATGAATTCACGGCGCTGCTCGATCTTGAGTTCCCCGAGCAAGCGGCCAAGATTGCCGAGAAACTGATTGAGCGGGTGTCGATCTGTCAGCAGATCGATGGGCTGGATATCGCCCTCGGCGCCAGTATCGGCATTGCCACGTATCCGGATTGCGGGGCCAATCTCGATGGTTTGCTGCGAGCGTCCGACATCGCCATGTACGAAGCCAAGCGTGCCGGGCGTCAGCAATATCGCTTCTATGACCATGACATGAACGGTCGGGCGCGCTCACGGCTGATGCTCGAAGAAAGTGTGCGCACCGCCATCGAAAACCGCGATTTCAATCTGGTGTATCAACCGCAGGTGGCCATTGCCGGAGGGCAGATTCGCGGGTTCGAAGCCCTGCTGCGCTGGCAGCATCCGAGCGTTGGCGACGTGCCGCCGGGGCTGTTTTTGCCGTTGCTGGAAGAGGCGCGGTTGATCAGTCGTCTGGGCAGCTGGATTTATCATCGCGGCGCCGGGCAACGCAAAGCTTGGGAAACCTTGTTTGCCGAAGACTTGGTGCTGGGCGTCAGCTTGAGCAGTACACAGTTCGGCATGCCCAACCTGGTCACCGAGTTGCGTCAGGTGCTGGAGCGCCATGGCTTGCAGGCGCGGCATCTGGAGGTCGAGGTCACGGAAGAGGCCTTGATGCACAACCCCGATGAAACTCGCAAACAACTGCGGCTGCTGCGCAATCTGGGGGTGCGGGTGGCGCTGGATGATTTCGGCTCCGGGCCGTGCTCGTTGTCGCATCTGCGGGACCTGGAACTGGACACGCTCAAGCTTGACCGGCATGTGATCGCCCGGTTGCCGGACTCCTCGCGGGATGCGGCGTTGGTGCGCAATGTGATCGACCTGTGCAAGCAGTACGGAATGCTGGTGATCGCCGAAGGCGTGGAAACCGTCGCGCAATATGAATGGTTGCAAGCCAATGGTTGCGAGTACGTGCAAGGTTTCCTGGTGGCGCGGCCGATGATAGCCGAGGACGTCGGCGACTTTGTGCGGCCGTTCGACTGGAGCACGTTGATCGACTGAATTCGCTACACTGGCGGCCTTTCAGTAATTGATGTTGCCTATCCCGATGACCGCGTTGAAATACCTTCAGGCCTATCCCGTAGAGTTGCAGAACCAGGTGCGCGGGCTGATCACCGAAGGTCGGCTGGGCGATTACCTGGACAAACGCTACCCGCAAAAGCACGACGTGCAGAGTGACAAGGCGCTGTATGCCTATGCCCTGGACCTCAAGCAGGAATACCTGCGTAACGCCCCGGCCATCGACAAAGTGTTGTTCGACAACCGTCTGGACCTGACCCACCGCGCCCTCGGCCTGCACACCACGATCTCGCGGGTGCAGGGCGGTAAACTCAAGGCCAAGAAAGAAATTCGCGTGGCCTCGCTGTTCAAGGAAGCGCCTTGCGAGTTTCTGAAAATGATCGTGGTGCATGAGTTGGCGCACTTCAAGGAATCGGATCACAACAAGGCGTTCTACAAGCTGTGCGAACACATGTTGCCGGGGTATCACCAGGTCGAATTCGATTTGCGGGTGTACCTGACGTGGCGGGAAATGCAGTAGCCAAGGAGTGTGTGGATGGACGTGAGCAAGACCAAGAGCAGTTTCTATCGCCGTTTATACGTGGCGTACCTGATCGACAGTGGGCTGGCCAGCAGCGTCCCGGCATTGACCGACGTGACCGGCATGCCCCGGCGCACGGCGCAGGACACCATTGCGGCGTTGGCGGATCTGGATATCGTTTGCGAGTTCGAGCAGGAAGAGGGCGCGCGCAACCATGCGGGGCGTTATCGGATTCGCGAGTGGGGAGCGATTGACCGGGGATGGATCGAGCGGAATTTGCGGCAGATTAAAGCGGTGTTGGAGTATCCCTAGCTCCTGCGGTGTTTGATCGGACGCCTTCGCGGGCAAGCCTCGCTCCTACAAGGGCAGAGCAAATCCTGTAGGAGCGAGGCTTGCCCGCGAAGAGGCCCTCAAGAACGACGCATCCCGATATGCGGAATGCCATCTTCCACGTATTCCTCACCCGCCACGACAAACCCGTACCGCCCGTAATACCCCTGCAAATGCGCCTGGGCCGACAGATAAACCGGCACATCAGGCCAACGCTTCGCAGCCTGCTTCAACGCCAGGGCGATCAGCTCATGACCCAACCCTTTGCCGCGCGCCTGCGGGGCGGTAAGCACCCGGCCGATCACCACGTCGCCGCCCTGTAATTCCGGGTCGAGCAAACGCAGGTACGCCACCAGCCGATCGCCGTCCCAGGCCATCAAGTGGCAGGTGTCACCCTCCAGATCCTGGCCGTCCACGTCCTGATAGACGCATTTCTGCTCCACAACGAAAACCTCTGAGCGCAGCTGCAGAATGGCGTACAGCTGCTCTTTGCCCAGATCACTGTGGTGCTTGCAGATCCAATCGATTGTCATCTTCACATTCCGTTGACCTAGTCGCTCCGATACTAATCGCCTCGGCGAAAGATGTCTTTATGGCAGAGAAATCTGTGACAAAGGCCAAAATGCCATCATTCAATTCGCGCGGCGTTGTCTTCTTTGTGTAATCTGGGCTGAAGCGCTGTGCAGTGGCTTCGATGAGCTAATGTTGGTACCTGGGTTTCGCCGGTACGGGGCCTTGGAGTTTTGGCTGAAAACACGTCGGGCAGCCGCCCGCTAAGGATTTTCGAGCATGCCGCGATTGCATCGAGCTTTGGCCTTGATCGGATTGCTGTTGCTGACTCAGAGCGCGGCAGCGGAAAAGCTGCGACTGGTAGCCGATGCCTGGCCACCCTTTACTGACGCGACGCTGCTCAATGGCGGCCTGGCGACGGACATTGTCAGCACCGCGCTGGCGCGAGCCGGCTATGCCAGTGACTTTGAACAGGTGCCTTGGGCACGCGCCCTGATGGGTGTGGGCGAAGGCCGTTACGATGTGCTGGTGAACGCCTGGTATACCGAAGAGCGCACCAGGCTCGGCCGGTTTTCCGGCGAGTACCTGCTCAACCGCGTGCGCTTTCTCAAGCGCAAGGACGCACCGATCGAATACAACAACCTGCAGCAACTGCACACTTACCCGATTGCAGTGGTACGCGGTTACGCCTATTCACCGGCGTTCGATGAGGACGCCTCGCTGCAGAAGGTCCCGGTGCACAGCTTCGCCATGGCCGTGCGCATGGTCGCTGCCGATAGGGTCAAGCTGACGCTGGAAGACGAATACGTCGCGCGTTATTACCTGGCCCGGGAGTCCGCCAAGGTGCGCAATGCCGTGGAGTTCCTGCCCAAGCCGTTGAGCGAGAACAGCCTGCACATTCTGGTCAGCCTGAAAAATCCGCACCATGAAGAGATCGTGGCCAGTTTCGACCGTGAGATTGCGGAGATGAAAGCGGATGGCAGTTATGAGCAGTTGATGAAGCAGCACGGGATGTAGTTTTTGCGGTGTTGCTGATGGCCTCTTCGCTGGCAAGCCTAGCTCCTACAGGTATCGCGAACCCTGTAGGAGCGTGGCTTGCCCGCGAAGAGGCCGGCCCACTCACCACACCTCTCAATCCTCGCCGGTGTCCTTGATCAAATGCGCCGCCAACGTCCGTAGCGGCCCCAACTGCCGGCAGATCAACGCCAACTGCGTCTGCACCAGCCGCTGCCCTTCATCGATTTCATCCGGCATCTGTTCCAGCTCATTGGCCAGTGCCTCTTCCTCATCACTCTGAATCGCAATCGGCAGTTTGCTCGCCAACCCTTGAGCGATTTCATCGATGCTCGCCGCCAGTTTCACGCCGGCCCCTTCGATCAATTGCTCGCGCACGTCCGCCGGCAGTTGGGTTTCACGGTGCGCACCCAGTCCTGACAAATAGCTGAGCAAGGTGTGCGACAACACCAGGAAGCGGAACCCTACATCTGCCTCCTTACGGAAATGCCCCGGCTCCATCAGCATGTTGGCGAGCGTCGTCGAGAGCGCCGCGTCGGCGTTGTGCGCGTTGCGCCGGGCCAGGCGATAAGCCAGGTCGTCGCTCTTGCCGGCGGCGTATTGCTGCATGATCTGGCGCAGGTAAATGCTGTTGCAGGTGAGGGTGTTGGCCAGCACTTTGTTCAAGCGTCGGCCCTGCCAGTCCGGCAGGAACAGGAACACCGCCAGGCCGGCGATCAGGCTGCCGAGCAAGGTATCGAACAGTCGCGGCAGGAACAGGCCGTAACCGTCGCCGACCTGGTTGAAGCAGAACAGCACCATCAGCGTGATCGCGGCCGTGGCCAGGGTGTAGCGGGTGGTGCGGTTGATAAAGAACACCACGCCGGCGGCGATGGCGAAGCACGACTGGATCAGCGGATTCGGGAACAGATCGAACAGCGCCCACGCCACGGTCAGGCCGATGGCGGTGCCGATGATCCGCTGACCGAGCTTGCGGCGGGTTGCGCCGTAGTTTGGTTGGCAGACGAACAGCGTGGTGAGGATGATCCAGTAACCCTGCGACGGGTGAATCAAATGCACCATGCCGTAGCCGATGCTCAATGCCAGGGGCAAACGCAGGGCATGGCGAAACAGCAGCGAGGTCGGCGTCAGCTGCGTGCGCAAGCGAATCCACACATCCTTGAGGCTGCGTGGCGAACGGTCGAGCAGGCTGCTGTCGGTGGCGTCGGCGAGGGCGTCGGGGTTGCTCGCATCGCTGAGCAAACGGTCGAGGGTGCCGAGGTTGGCGGCCAGGGCGCGCAAGGAGCGCAGCAGTCCGCGCCAGGCCGGGTTGCTCTGGACACGCAGGTGTTCAAGGGACGCATGCAAGTCGCTGAGGGCTTCGGCAAAGCTGGCGTCATAGATGAATGGCTGACGCATCTGGATCGATTCCGCCAGCGCTCGGCAAGCCTTGCCCTGTTGGCGCAGCAGGCGCTGACAGCGGAACAGCACGTCGCTGTGGAAAAAGGCGTCGGCCAGCGCGTTGTACGGATAGTGCGAGGAGCTGGCGCGCTCGTGGATGTCCTGAGCGAGGAAGTAGAGCTTCAGGTAACGGCTGACTTTCGAGCCCGGTCGACCGTTGCCGACCCGGTGCAGAATGATTTCCTTGGCAGCATTCAGGGCTGCCACGACCCGACCGTTTTGCTGGGCCAGTTCCAGTCGGCGCGCTTCCACGTCCATCTGCCGGATCGGCTCGAACAGCGAAGATTTCAACTTCAGGTAAAAGCCCAGTTCGCGGAACAACCGCGCCAGGCTCTGTTGCACCGGCTGGTTGGAAAACATCGCCTGCCACAACACCGAAAGCAAACCGTACCAGGCCGCGCCGGCCACCAGCAGCACCGGTTCGTGCCAGAAGTCGGTCACTGCGCCGCCGCGCTGGTCCACGCCGATCATGGTGTAGACCGACAGAATCAACGTCGCCGAGGCAATTGCGCCATAACGTTCGCCGAGCGCACCGAGCATGGTCAGGCAGAAAGCGGCCAATGCGAAAGCGATGATGAACAGGACGGGGTAGGGGAAGAGCAGTTCGACGGACAGGGCCGCGATGATGAAGCAAACCAGCGTTACGGCCAGTGAATTGAGGCGGCCCTGCCAGCTGTCGTCGGTTTCGGCCAGGGCGCTGGCGATGATCCCCAGGAACAACGGGATCAGCAGCCCCATTTCATCCTGATACCAACACAGCGCCATGCTGCCGGTCAGGGCGATGAACACCCGTACGCTGTAACTGAATTTATCCAGCGCCCAGAGGCGACGCAGGGACTGACGAAAAGGGGTCGATGGCATGAAGTGCGAGGGCCTTCCGAGGCAATGACGCTAAATTGAGCCAGTAATGACGCCGACGCAATGGCGCCGATCACATCTGACAGCAAAATCTGTTCCTTTATCGAACCACCCATAACCAATGTGGGAGCGAGCCTGCTCGCGATAACGGCCTGACAGTCGACATCAATGTCGAATATACCGGCCTCATCGCGAGCAGGCTCGCTCCCACAGGTTATTGGTTGTGTCAGACGAATTGCGCAGCGGCGTACCCGGAGGCCCAGGCCCACTGGAAGTTGAAACCGCCCAGATGCCCGGTCACGTCGAGCACTTCGCCGATGAAGTACAGCCCGGGGCTTTTCAGCGACTCCATGGTCTTGGACGAGACTTCGTTGGTGTCGACGCCGCCCAAGGTCACTTCGGCGGTGCGGTAGCCTTCGGTCCCGGCCGGCACCACTTTCCAGCTCGCCAGCTTCTCGGCGATGTCGGCAATTTCCGCGTGGGTGTATTGCTTCATCGGTTTGGAGACGAACCAGTTGTCCGCCAGCAGGTTGGCCATCTTCTTGGTGAAGATTTCACCGAGCAGGGTTTTCAACTCGCTGTTCGGACGTTCGGCCTGCTGCTGTTGCAGCCAGCTCGGCACATCGTGATCCGGCATCAGGTTGATCTCTACCGGGTCGCCGGATTCCCAGAACGAGGAAATCTGCAAAATCGCCGGACCGCTAAGGCCGCGATGGGTAAACAGGATGTTCTCGCGAAAGCTCTGATCGTTGCAGCTCACCAGGCAATCCACCGACGTACCGGACAGTTCGGTGCAAAGCTCTTTGAGCTGATCAGTGATGGTGAAGGGCACCAGGCCGGCGCGGGTCGGCAGCAGTTCGTGGCCAAACTGCTTCGCGACCTGGTAACCGAAACCGGTGGCACCGAGCGTCGGGATCGACAGGCCGCCCGTGGCGATCACCAAGGATTCACAGGTGATCTGGCCCAGTGTGGTGTCCAGCAGATAGCCGCTTTCCAGCTTCTCGATGGTCTGGATCGACGTGTCCAGGTGCAGGCTGGCGCCAACCTGATCGCACTCGTTGAGCAGCATTTCGAGGATGTCGCTGGATTTGTTATCGCAGAACAGTTGGCCGAGTTTCTTCTCGTGGTACGGCACGCCGTGCTTGGCGACCATGCCGATGAAATCCCACTGCGTGTAGCGCGCCAGTGCGGATTTGCAGAAGTGTTCGTTCTGCGAGAGAAAATTGCCCGGTTCGGTGTACATGTTGGTGAAATTGCAGCGGCCACCGCCCGACATCAGGATTTTCTTGCCGGCCTTGTTCGCGTGGTCGAGCAACATCACCTTGCGCCCGCGCCCGGCGGCGGTCAGCGCACACATCAACCCTGCGGCGCCAGCGCCAATGATCACGACTTCGGTAGAGCGCAAAACGGTGTCCTCTTAATGTTCACCACAAAACAAACTGTGGGAGCGAGCCTGCTCGCGATAGCGGGGTGTCAGACAACTAAATGTCATCTGATACTCCGCTATCGCGAGCAGGCTCGCTCCCACAGGGGGATGTGCGTTGTTCTTACAAGATACGAACGCGCAGCGAGCGGCCTTTGATCTTGCCGTCGTTCAGACGTTGCACTGCCTGCTTGGCAACTGCGCGTTCCACGGCCACGAACGCCTGGAAGTCGAAAATCGCGATCTTGCCAACCTGCGCGCCCGGAATCCCGGCATCGCCAGTCAATGCACCCAGAATATCGCCCGGACGCACTTTGTCTTTACGGCCAGCGCCGATGACCAGCGTGCTCATTTGCGGCAGCAACGGACCACCGCCCTGGGACTTGAGGTTGTCCAGCTGATCCCAGCTCAACGGCGACTTCTGCAGTTGCTCGATGGCCTGGGCGCGGTGCGCTTCGGACGGGGCGACCAGGCTGATCGCGATGCCTTTTTCACCGGCGCGGCCAGTACGGCCAACGCGGTGAATGTGGATTTCCGAATCACGCGCCAGTTCGACGTTGATCACCATGTCCAGCGCATCGATGTCCAGGCCGCGGGCGGCGACGTCGGTGGCAACCAGTACCGAAGTACTGCGGTTGGCAAACATCGTCAGCACCTGGTCACGATCACGTTGTTCCAGATCGCCGTGCAGGCCGACAGCGGAGATGCCTTTGGCGGTCAGGTGATCGACGGTTTCCTGAACCTGCTGCTTGGTGAAGCAGAAGGCCACGCAAGAGGCCGGGCGGTGATGCGCGAGGACTTTGACCACGGCGTCCATGCGCTCTTCCGGAGAGATCTCGTAGAAGCGCTGCTCGATCTGCGTGTCGTCGTGGAACGCCTCGGCCTTCACTTGCTGCGGGTTGCGCATGAACTTGGAGGCCAACTGCTTGATGCCCACCGGGTAAGTGGCGGAGAACAGCAGGGTCTGACGACGTTCCGGGCACTGGGCGATGATTTCTTCGATGGAGTCGTAGAAACCCATGTCGAGCATGCGGTCGGCTTCATCGAGGATCAGCGTGTTCAGGCCATGAAGCACCAGCGAACCTTTGCGCAGGTGCTGCTGGATGCGGCCCGGAGTGCCGACGATGATGTGCGCGCCGTGCTCCAGCGAGCCGATCTGCGGACCGAACGACACGCCGCCGCACAAGGTCAGGACCTTGATGTTGTCTTCGGCGCGGGCCAGACGACGGATTTCCTTGGCGACCTGGTCAGCCAGTTCACGCGTTGGGCAAATGACCAGCGCCTGGCAGCCGAAGAAACGCGGATTGATCGGGTTCAGCAGGCCGATGCCGAAGGCCGCAGTCTTGCCGCTGCCGGTCTTGGCCTGGGCGATCAGGTCCATCCCCTTGAGGATCACCGGCAAGCTTTGCGCCTGGATCGGCGTCATCTGGGCATAACCGAGGGAGTCGAGGTTAGCCAGCATGGCGGCGGACAGCGGCAAAGTATTAAAAGCGGTGGCGATGGTGGTCACGGGACTGGCCTGCAAAACAAAATGTCGCGCAGTGTACCAGTCCCATGGCCATTGGCCCTAAGGTTCGATGTGTTCTTCCGGACGCTTGACGCGCCGTCCGTCTTCTCTCGACAGCTGCGAAAAGATCGTCGCGGCCAGCATCGCCATGATTCCGACGGTCACAAACGTGAGTTGGAACGCGCCCAGCACCGTGTCCACGCCGTCGTTTCCGATCTCTGCCGTGAACCCGCCAAGCAGCGCACCGGCACATGCAACGCCCAGGCTCAGGGACAATTGCGCGACCACCGACAGCAGGCTGTTGCCGCTGCTGGCGCTGGCGTCATCGAGGTCGATCAGGGTCACGGTGTTCATCGCGGTGAACTGCAACGAGTTGATCGCGCCGAGAATCGCCAGCATGCCCAGCAGCAGCCAGTACGGCGTCTGCTCGCTGACCAGGCCCATGCTTGCCAGCATCAGCCCCAGCGCCAGGGTGTTGCCGGTCAGCACAATGCGATAACCCAGGCGCTCGATCAGTGGCCGCGCCACCGACTTGGCGACCATCGCCGCCGCTGCCAGCGGCAACATGCTCATCCCCGCCTGCGACGGCGAGTAGCCTAGCGCCACTTGCAGCAACAACGGCACGAGGAAGGGCAGTGCGCCGCTGCCGAGACGGGCGAACAGGTTGCCGAGGATGCCGACGGCGAACGTGCGGGTCTTGAACAGCGACGGCGCGAACAGCGGATTGTCGATGTGCCCGGCCCGTAGCCAGTACGCCGCCAGGCACGCCATGCCACCGAACAGCAGCAACATCACGCGCAGGTGCGGCAGGTGCAGTTCGCCGAGGCCTTCCATGGCGATGGTGATCAGCACCATCGCTGCGCCAAACAGCAAAAAACCGAGGCTGTCGAACCGCGTGCGTTCAGTGCCGCGCAGGTCGGGGATGAATTTCCATACGGCGTAGCAACCGACGACGCCAACCGGCAGGTTGATCAGGAAGATCCAGTGCCACGTCAGGTATTCCACCATCCAGCCGCCCATGGTCGGGCCGATCAAGGGGCCGAGCAGGCCGGGAATGGTAATGAAGCCCATGATCCGCACCAGTTCCGAGCGCGGATAGGCCCGCAGCACCACCAGCCGCCCGACCGGCAGCATCAGCGCACCGCCCAGGCCCTGAATCACCCGGGCGCCGATCAGCATGCTCAGGCTGCTCGACAAGGCGCAGAGCAACGAGCCGAAACTGAACAGCAGGATCGCACCGAAGAAGATTTTCTTGGTGCCGAAGCGGTCGGCGATCCAGCCCGAGGCGGGGATCAGCAACGCGACGGTGAGCATGTAGGCGATGATCACGCCCTGCATGCGCAGCGGGTCTTCCGCCAGATCGCGGGCCATGGCCGGCAGGGCGGTGTTGAGGATGGTCCCGTCGAGGGACTGCATGAAGAAGGCAATGGCGACGACCCACGGCAACCAGCGGGCGGTGACAGCGTCGAGAGGCGGGCGGTTGGGCATGGGACCTCAGGTTTTGAGTCGCAGAAATTTCGGTGTTTCCCCAATCCCTGTAGGAGCTGGCTTGCCAGCGATGGCGGACTGTCAGCCGACAATGATGTTGGATTTGCCGGCCTCATCGCTGGCAAGCCAGCTCCTACAGGTTTTGCGTCGTTACGGGTTTTGCGGGGTTACAGGGTCAAGGTCAGTTTGCTGATCAGCGCGCCCGGCAACAGTGCCGATGCCGTGGCCCGCTGGCTGTAAGTGCTCGCCGACAGCAACAACTCGCGCTCTTCGGTCAACGCTTCCAGCTGCGAACCCAGCAAACTGTAAGCACTGTCATCAAAACGCATGGTGCTGACCGGTGCCTGTATCTCGCCATTCTCGACCCAGAACGTCGCAAACCGCGTCATGCCGGTCATGCGTGCCATCGGTTGGTCCGAGTAATTCAGGTACCAGAGGTTGCTGATGTACAAACCCGTGCCCAGTTGCTTGAGGATCTCGGCATCGGCAAGCGCGCCTGGCGCCATGTTCAGTGCGGTCGGCGATTCACCGCCACCGGCGCCGTTGGCCGTCAGGCCGTATTCGGCGGCACTGCGAGAGTCGACCAATTGCGCATCGGCCTTACCTTCGACGATCAGTTTCAGGTCACTGCGTGGATAACCCTCCTCGGAAAATGCCGGGCTCAACGAACCGCTGACTTGCTCGTCAAGGGACACCAGCGGACTGAACGAGTGGTCACCCGCGTAGAGCTTCTGCAACGGACTGCTCTTGCTGGCAATCGACTGCGCCGAAAAGCCACCCCAGGACAACATGCCCATGATTTCTTCCAGCGCGGCCGGTGCCAGGTAAGCGCGATACTGACCCGGTGCCAACGTACGCAATGGCCGACCCAGAAACTCAAGCTGCTCACGCGCCTGCTGGAAGCGCCGGGAAAAACCTTCGCTGTTCCAGTCATGCCCGGCGTAGCTGGCTTTCACCGCCTGGCCGTTTGCATGAAACAGGCTGAAGTCGAAGTTGAAGCTGTTGGCCTGATGCCAGCCGAACGCGCCTGAAGAACTGGCGAAACCGCGACTGATCGGGCCGGCGGCGTAGAAACCCACCAGATCCAGCCCTTCGGCGGCCCGGGTGATTTCGGCGACCACTTGCTCGGTGTCCGGCAGCGGATGCTCCTGCACATTCTTGCTCTGCCAGCCGGTGTAGTTGAGCAGCAAGTACGGGTCCTGCGGCAGCAGCGGCAGGGTGTCGCGCAACTGTTGCAGGCCTTCGGCCAGACGCTGGGAGTCAACGTGAGCATCGCCCGACAGCGTGATGTCGAGGTCAGCGTGGCGGCCGTCGTTGATCAGTTTGAGACCGACGCTCGCCTGTTGCACCTGCCCGGCCTGCCGCACCTTGGCATGATTGAAACGCACGAAGGCCGACGACTCGGCGGCGTAGCTGAGGGTGAATTGCTCCGGTTCGCGAATTGCCTCGCGCAACCCGTTGACCAAGGCCTTGAACGAATCAGCCTGACTTTTTGAAGTGCTCATCAGGCGTCTCCCCCAAATACATCCACGTTGCTGAACACGCAGGCCGGTGATGCATGGCCGACACGGATCACCTGATTCGGTTCGCCCTTGCCGCAGTTCGGCGTGCCCAGAATCTTGAAGGTGCTGGCGTCGCCAACGGCGCTGAGGCTTTTCCAGAACTGCGCGGAAATCGCCCGGTAGTTCGGGTTCTTCACCACGCCTTTGAGTTCGCCGTTTTCGATCAACTGGCCCCATTCGCAGCCAAACTGGAACTTGTTGCGCGCATCGTCGATGGACCAGGAACGGTTGGTGCTCATCAAAATACCGTGCTCGATGTTGCCGATCAGTTGTTCCAGCGGCTGGTCGCCGGGCTCGATATTGAGGTTGGCCATGCGGTCTATCGGTGGGCGGTTCCAGCCGCAGGCACGGCTGTTGGCAACGCCGTCCATGCCGGCGCGGAACTGCGAAAGTGCGCCGCCCAATGGACGCAGGAGCAAGCCCTGCTTGATCAGGAATTGCTTACTCGCGGCAGTGCCGTCGTCGTCATGACCGTAGCTGGCGAGCTGCTCGGGAATGTCCGGGTCGAAGGTGACGTTCAGCAGTTTCGAACCGTACTGCAAATGGCCAAAGTCTTCGGCCTTGACGAAACTGGTGCCAGCGTAATTGCGCTCGTCACCGAGGATGCGATCGAGTTCCAGCGGGTGACCGATGGATTCGTGGATCTGCAGCATCATCTGATCGGGCATCAGCAACAGGTCGCGCGGGCCTTGCGGCGTGTTCGGCGCGAGCAGCAATTGCAATGCTTGATCGGCAACTTTTGGACCGGCGCCGATCAGGCCGCAACGGCTGATGACATCAGCACTGCCTTGCTGACCGAAGTTCTCGCGGCCGAGGCTGCGGGTCTGGCTGTCGTTGCCGTCGTAGGCCGTGACATCGAGGCCCGGATAGACGAAACGCTGGGCCTGGCGCAGTTCGGCGCCGGCGCTGTTGAGGTAGATCTGCTCGACATGGGTGATGCCGATGCTGACCTGCCAGTTCACCAGTCGCTCGTCCTTGGGCACCGCCGCGGATTCGGCGCCGAGCAGTTGGTAGCAATCGCTCAGGGACGGGAAGGGCTGGTCGAGGTTCGGCGAAAAATAGTCGGCGCGGTCGCTGGAAACGGCTTGCTCACGAAGGTCGAGCAGCGCGTGAGGCTTGAGCAGGCGAGCTTGTTGCTCGGCTCGGTCCAGCGCCGATTGCAGGCCTTGCGGCGACAGGTCGTTGGTCGCGGCGTAGGCTTCAACGCCGTTGACACGAACGGTCAGCATCGCGCCTTCGTCACGACTCAGGCTCGGAGGTTCGGCAACGTTCTTGCGCACCGACAGGTACTGGCCGGACTCGCGCACGTATCGCAGAGAAAAGAATTCAGCGCCCGTGCGCAAGGCAGCAAAGCGCTGCTTGAGCTGGGGGTGGAAATCGAACATTCGGAAACCTCCTTGGTCTGGAGTGACGATGCAGCGGTGTTGCGAAGGGGGGGTGAAACGTTTGCGTGGCGCTAGATTAGGCTTGCGCGGGGAGGGATATCAAGGGCGGAGCGGTGTGGCAAGAAATTACCGGGAGAGGTGTGGTGTTTGGTCTGTCCCCTTCGCGGGCAAGCCTCGCTCCTACAGGGTTGGTGTCGATCACGAATTTTCGGTACACCGCCAACCCTGTAGGAGCGAGGCTTGCCCGCGAAGGGCGCGCCTCGGTATTACGCCTTACTAAGCAGTAGGGCTCACATCCCGCAACGGCTTGCCTTTCACCGGAGCATCACCGGCCACGTAGTAGCTGGCAGTGCTGCGCGGCAATGGCTTGCGA